>NZ_BAACAN010000013.1:0-75879 GCF_054687055.1 Segatella asaccharophila
ATTCCGCGTGACAGGAGTCTTAAGCGTGATCGGGGGATGGTTTATTACTGCCGGAGTAGCTTTCATAACTTGCGGAATAGTCTGTCTGATCATGTACTTTGGAGGGTTTCCGGTCCAATTACTTTTTTTATGGCTTTGGTCATATTCCTGTTGATTCGCTCTAATCGCAGATATGCTAAAAAAGAAAAAAAGCAAGATGAAGAAGATGATTCCTTCCGTCTGATGATGCGTTTAAGAGACCCAGAATTAGTTTGGGATCTCTTAAAGAAGCATGTCAGCCACACGCAGAGTTATGAGAATCAGTTTGCACTGAAGGAATATAATCAGATCCTGAATGGATTAGCCTATGAGGATGTTAGGAGCCTCCGTCATGCAAATAGAGAATTAAAGAATGAACAAAATAATCAGAAGAAATACCGCCGGCAGGAAATGCTCGGACTGAAAAAGAGCCCATTAGATATTGCCGTTGAACGGAACACCTGGTTTCATCTGGGTGCTAATGCCAACCAGCAGTTTCTCTATAGCCTTCGGCGTATGCTGGACCCTATTAAAGAACACGTAGATAACAGCTTCAGCCCTCTTCCGGCAGGTTATGTAAAAGAATTTCAGCCTATGCAGCAACGCATCAATAATCTCATGAAAAGTACAGAAGCTGAAATCTCAACGGGCAGCTATGACAACTACCGGGAAATCCTGGCTGAGGCTGATGACTGTAAAGATGAACTGTCCATCCTGAGGAAGAAACATCTTAACCGCATGCAGGAAGGGGATAACAGTCAGATGCAGATTAATCTGCTGTACCTCAATGTACTTCAGGAAAGCCAGGAATTCTTAAGTGTAATGAGGCATCAACTCAGGGCAGCAAAGAAATTTATGGAGAACTGAATCGGAAGGACTTGCATCCTCTTTGAAAAATCTATCCGCTACACCAATGAATATACAGCACGCTCAACTTATTGCCGCAATGATGAATTATGATCAGGGAGATGCTAGGCGTATCCAACATTTTATAAAAGTTCACGACTTTGCCACTGCCATCGGAACATTAGAACATATTGATCCCGATACCCTGTTTATACTTGAAACAGCAGCCATAGTCCACGATATTGGCATTCATGTTGCTGAAAAGAAATATGGGGACAGCAATGGAAAACTTCAAGAAAAGGAAGGTCCTGCAGAAGCACAAAAACTCCTTGAAAAGGTTGGAGGATATACTCCCGAACAGATAGAACGGGTCAAATTCCTCATCGGACATCACCATACTTATACGAACATAAAAGGCATTGACTACCAGATTCTTGTAGAAGCGGACTTTCTTGTGAACATCTACGAAGACCAACTTGGAATTGCTGCAATTGAAAATGTCAAACGAACGATTTTCAAGACTAAGACTGGCACACGATTTCTTGAAGATCTATGAATCATTTTATAAAGTTGGGGGATAACCCTCTTATTATGTTTCAGGAATAAAGTGGCTCAAATAATAGGGTCGCTTTTTTACAGTATATGATCTTCAGGCCTTGAAGTCACTGACTTTGACGCCTGATTCCGGGCAATATAGTCATGGAGGGAGCAATATGCACCATTTTGGGGTATCGAAATGGTGCATTTTGACCCCCCAATATGCACCATATCGCCCACAATTGACTATCGTCGTGAGAATCAAAGACTATGATTCTTTCTTATCGTTAAAAAAAACGCCGCGGCGTCTACCGACGGCGCGAGCGCTACTTATTAGAATATTGAAAGATAGATTGATTACTTTCGCGTGCCGCCTGTTTTGAAAACGACACAAGAATATTTATTATTACAAAAGGTTATTTTAACGGTTCTATTATTCGAAAACGACTGATTATCTACCCTATTCCTGATTCTCATGTACATCAATAACAGCACGGCCACTCGGCTCATTTATTTTTTTGAAATGATCATCCCATGCAAGAGCCTCAGCTGTAGAACAAGCTACACTCGGCACCGAAGGTACAGAACGGGCAGCACTATCTGAAGGAAAGTGCTCGGCGAAAATACTCCGGTAATAATATTCTTCCTTATTACGGGGAGGATTGATCGGGAAACGTTCTGCAGCATGAGACATCTGGTCATCACTGACTGCCGAAGCCGTAATCTGCTTTAAAGTATCAATCCAGGAATAGCCGACACCATCCGAGAATTGCTCTTTCTGTCTCCAGACCACCTCATCAGGCAGCATATTTGCAAAAGCTTCACGCACAATTTTCTTCTCCACCGTCTTCCCAGGACACATCTTAGCCCTTGGATTCGTGCGCATGGCTACATCCAGAAATTCTTTATCCAAAAAGGGTACACGTCCCTCAACTCCCCATGCAGCCAGACTTTTATTTGCCCTCAGACAATCATACTGGTACAACTTAGATAATTTCCGGACAGTCTCCTCATGGAACGCGCGTGGACTGGGAGCCTTATGAAAATAGAGGTATCCTCCAAAGATTTCATCAGCACCTTCACCAGAGAGTACCATCTTGATTCCCATAGACTTTATCACCCGGGCTAAAAGATACATCGGAGTTGAAGCCCTGACAGTAGTAACATCATAGCTCTCTATAAAATAGATGACATCCCTAATGGCATCTAAGCCTTCCTGTATTGTATAATTAATCTCATGATGTACCGTACCGATACTATCAGCAACCAGTTTGGCTTTAGCCAGATCGGGAGCTCCCTTCAGCCCAATGGCAAAAGAATGTAATCGAGGCCACCAGGCCAAGGATCTGCCGTTGTCCTCTACCCTGTCGTTGACAAATTTCTCGGCGACAGCCGCAATGACAGATGAATCTAGTCCGCCACTGAGTAATACTCCATAAGGTACATCACTCATCAACTGGCGTTTGACAGCCGACTCAAGTGAATCATGAATTGCTTTTACACTAGATGTGTTGTCTTTTACAGCATCATATTTGAACCAGTCTCTGGCGTAATAGCGTTTCATGCCAGGATCCTTACTCCAGTAATAATGGCCTGGCAAAAAGGGTTCATAATGATCGCATTGTCCTTCCAATGCCTTCAATTCACTGGCGACATACACTTTTCCATCAGAATCATAACCGATATAAAGAGGAATTACGCCAATAGGATCACGTGCTATCAAGAAACTGTCAGACTCTGCATCGTACAGGGCAAAAGCAAAAATGCCACTGAGTTGTTCTAATAAATTCTGAATACCTTTCTCTGTTACCTCCTTTTTCTTCAGCTCACGATAAAGGGCCAGAATTACCTCACAATCACTACCCGTCTGAAACGGATACCGATCCTTAAATTCTTTGCGAATTGTCTGATGGTTATAAATTTCCCCATTTACGGCGAGAACTTGCTTCTTATCTGGAGAGAACAATGGTTGCTTACCCGATTCCGGATCTACGATGCTTAACCGTTCATGGGTCAAAATTGCTGATCCACCACAGTAAATACCACTCCAGTCAGGCCCGCGATGACGGATCTTTCTGCTCATCCGTAATGCTTTCTGTCGAAGTTCAGGAGTCTGTTCCTGAATGTTAAAAATGGATACAATACCACACATATATCAATCTATTTAAGTTATTAAAGTTTGCTAAACCTTTTAATTATCGTTTCCTCCCGCAATCATGAAATTTCGGAGAAGACTCAAGGGAATTCCCTCCTCGGAAGAGTAAACCGAATCAGGATTAAAGGATACTCCTGGAAGAGTCTAACCCAGAAGAATCCCGTGAGAATTTTTATTTAACCTTCACCAAAAGTCAATGCATCAGATGGAGATTCAGATCAGTCAGACAGGATATATTCATCCAAACATAAATAAAGATTATTTATCCTGTCAATATTATTGAGTCTAATAATTATATGCCGACTCGCCATGCTCATAAATATCTACGCCCTCTTCCTCTTCACGCGGAGCGACTCTAATACCAACGAGTTTATCAACAATCTTGAATAGAATGAATGTAATAATGGCACTATAGACTATCGTAAACAAAGTAGCGACTAACTGCACGCCAAGTTGATGCCAATCACCATAAAGTGCACCTTCAGCACCACCGGTCACAGTCCTGGTTGCAAAAACACCTGTCAAGATAGAACCGACAATTCCTCCGATACCATGGACGCCAAAAGCATCAAGAGAATCATCATATTTCAATTTTGTCTTGACCACTGCTACCATAAAGAAACATACTATACCAGTTGTCATGCCAATGACACTTGCTCCCAAAAGACCTACTGAGCCTGACGCAGGCGTAATGGCGACAAGCCCTGCTACAGCCCCTGTGCACACACCCACTGTCGTCGGTTTACGGTTGACGATCCAGTCGATAACCATCCAGGTAAGAGCAGCTACGCAAGTGGCTACGTGAGTGACCAGAAAAGCATTTGCATCCAATCCATCAGCAGTCAGACCACTACCGGCATTGAAGCCAAACCATCCAAGCCATAAACAGGCAGCACCAATAAACACAAATGGCACACTATGTCCTGGAATAGGCTTGCCGGGATGATAATCCCTCCGCCGGCCCAGCATCAAAGCCATTATAAGAGCAGAAATACCAGCATTGATATGAACGACGGTACCACCTGCAAAATCAATAACACCCAACTGTTGCATCCAGCCGCCACCCCATACAAAATGGGCCATAGGATAATAGGAAAAGATAGACCACAAAATAGTAAAGAGGAGGAATCCCGAGAAGCGTATTCTTTCTGCAAAGGAGCCAATAATCAATGCGGGCGTAATTACAGCAAACATACATTGGAATAAAACAAAAGTAATTTCCGGGACATGAGCAGGAGATACCACGGAAGACGTAGTTACGCCATGCAGAAATATCTTATCAAATCCTCCGATAAAGAATCCCAATGGACTTCCACTCAATCCTTTTCCAAACACGAAGCTATATCCGAAAAATATCCAGAGAAGACTGACCACAGCGGTACACATGAGACACTGCATGAGAATACTTAAAACGTTCTTCTGACGCACCAACCCGCCATAGAACAAGGCAAGTCCGGGAATGGTCATCAGCATCACTAAGATGGTCGCTACAGTCAACCAAGCAGTATTGCCGCTGTTTATCTCTGGCATAGTTCCCTGGGCACAAATAGTCATAGGTATAGCAAATATTAAAATGGCCAAGGCTGATATTTTCTTTTTCAACTGTTTCATATCACTTATCTTTTTTAAGATGAATATCCTGATCTGTCAATCACTTTTCCTGTTCAGCATTATAGAGAGCAATATTACCACGCTCATGAGTTCTGATCCTGATAGCATCATCTACCGGAATAATAAAGATTCGTCCATCACCAATCTCTCCAGTATAAGCGGCTTTCTGGATTGCATCTATGGTTTTCTCCACATTCTTGTCACGTACTACAATATTAATTAAAACTCGTTCTATACAACTCGTTTTATAACAAATACCACGGAAGATCCGAGCCTGGCGCATTTTTCCTTCGCCACGCACATCATAATAGGAAAACCATTCAATGTCAGCTGCAAGTAATGCTTCCCTTACCTCCTCAAACCTAGTCTTACGGATGATTGCTTCAATCTTTTTCATGTTTAACCTCTCTTTTCAAATTTTATCATCTTTACCTTAAATTACTTATAGTACATATTAGCTTCCACTTTATAGTCATAGTGATAAGTAACTTGTGCAAAGTTATTACTTTTTGTTATAAAAATAAGCAAGTAAACGTCTTTTTGATATAAATATTTTTACTATAGTTACATATCGTAACACAAATGCATTATCTACGTATCAATATATAACCAAATAACGATAATAAATAACAAATAGGAAGTTGATTAAAAAATTAATCATTTTTGTGCTGGATTTATTTTATATTTAAACAAAACGTTATATATTTGCATCGAGATATAAATGATCATTAATATTTTAAGACAAAAAGATAACATTATGTCACAATCCATTCATTTTACCAAAATGCAAGGTGCGGGCAATGACTACATATACGTAAACACCATATTATATACCATCCCAAATCCGGAGTCTGAGGCAATTAAATGGAGTTCATACCACACAGGGATCGGTAGTGACGGACTAATCCTAATTGGTAAACCCGACGAAAAAACAGGTGCGGATTTCTCTATGCGTATTTTCAATGCCGATGGTTCTGAAGCGATGATGTGTGGAAACGGCAGTCGTTGTGTTGGGAAATACCTTTATGAAAAAGGACTGACAAAAAAAACCTCTATACGTCTTTTGACCAAATCAGGCATCAAGGTGTTACTGTTACATCTTTCTAAAAAGGAATCTGGTATAGTGGACAGTGTGACTGTTGACATGGGAGAGCCACAGACGGAAGTACCTGAACAGTTCACAAAGAATCAACCCAAACTTGAAGATGATCTATGCGAAGACCATGGCATTTTTGTTTCAATGGGCAATCCCCATTATGTGATTTTTGTCAAAGACATTTCGAAGTTGGATATTACCCGATATGGCAGCAGACTGGAGCGGGACGCAGCTTTTCCACAAAGATGCAATATTGAATTTGCACAAAAGACAGGGCCTGGACAGTTTCGGACAAGGGTCTGGGAACGTGGAAGTGGCATTACACAAGCCTGCGGAACGGGAGCATGTGCGACAGCTGTTGCAGCAGCACTCTCTTCCGGAGATATGAGAGAAAATGACATTATTATGGATGGCGGGACACTCAGGATAACATGGAACAGAGAAAATAATCATGTCTATTTGACAGGACCTGCTGAATTTGTTTTTGAAGGCGATATTAATCTATAATTCATTTGTCCTCGAGAAGAAGATTGTCTATTATACAGCAAACTATAACAACAAAAGAAATCGATCATGGCATTAGTAAATGAAAATTTTTTAAAATTACCAGGTAACTATTTGTTTGCCGACATTGCCAAAAAGGTCAATGCCTATAAAGTTTCACACCCCAAACAGCGGGTCATCAGTCTGGGTATTGGAGATGTGACTCGTCCATTGTGTCCTGCTGTCATTGACGCACTTCACAAAGCAGTAGAGGAAATGGCCCATAAAGACACCTTCCGGGGCTATGGTCCGGAAAGAGGATATGGCTTTCTGCGGGAAGCTATAGTAAAAAATGATTTCGCCCCACGAGGAATACATATTGATCCAAGTGAGGTATTCATCAATGATGGTGCCAAAAGTGATACGGGAAACTTTCAGGATATTCTGCAACGAGACAACACAATAGGAGTCACCGACCCGATCTATCCGGTTTACATTGACTCTAACGTCATGGCGGGGAGAGCCGGAGAATTGAAGAATGGTGTTTGGAGTGACATCACCTATATGCCTTGTACGGCGGAGAATCAATTTATCCCCCAGATTCCTGACCACCGTGTAGATATGATTTACCTCTGCTACCCGAACAATCCTACAGGTACAGTACTTAAAAAAGAGGAATTAAAGAAATGGGTTGACTATGCTTTGAAAAATGACTCCATCATCCTCTATGATGCAGCTTACGAAGCATTTATCAGAGAAGACGAGATTCCCCATTCTATCTATGAGATACGAGGAGCAAGAAAATGTGCTATAGAATTTCACAGCTATTCCAAGACCGCCGGTTTTACAGGTGTTCGTTGTGGATTTACAATAGTTCCCAAAGAGGTCACAGCTGCCACCGAAGATGGCAAGCAACGAGTGAGCCTCAACCAGATCTGGATGCGTCGTCAGAGTACGAAATTCAATGGAACAAGCTATATCAGTCAACGTGCGGCAGAAGCCATTTACACTCCTGAAGGTAAAAAACAGACCCGCGAAACGATTGATTATTATCTCGAAAATGCACGCATTATGCGCGAAGCACTGAAAAAACTCGGATTCAAAGTTTATGGTGGAGTAAATGCTCCTTACCTTTGGGTAAAGACACCTGGAAATACTCCAGGATGGAAATTCTTCGATCAACTCCTGTTTGGAGCATCTATCGTCTGTACCCCTGGTGTAGGTTTCGGACCAAGTGGAGAAGGATTTATACGCCTGACTTCTTTCGGAGAACGTGAAGATGTAGAAGAGGCCATGCAAAGGATCGCTGACTGCATGAATACCGGCAAACTATAAAAAAGAGGATTCCATCCTAACGGAATCTACTCTTTGAAAGTGTCCGTCATGTAGCCTTCTGCCTGGTTTCTCGAAATTCAAAACTTCTTATTTTAAGATACAGAAATGCTTAATCGGAGGGAAAATGAAGAGAAGCTCGAAAGTACCAGGCTTGATGACCATCGGAATGATAGCACTTGCCACAACAGCAAACGCACAGGACAGAGTAAGCGGAACAATTGTTACAGACTTCGTAAACCGGTACATCTGGCGTGGTCAGGATTTAGGTGATGTCTCCGTCCAGCCGACTTTGAGAATTGCATATCAAGGGTTATCGGTGACGGTATTTGGGAATATGGGACTATCCAACAAGGACGATACTAAAGAAATCGACATAGTTGGAACTTACACTACCAGAAAATTCAATGCAGGAATTACGAATTACTGGTTCAACAAGCCCAATGAACAGTATTTCTGCTATGCAGCCCACAAGACCAGTCATGTATATGAGGCAAATATCGGTTACGATTTTGGACCTGTAACATTTCAGTGGTATACTAATTTTGCCGGAAATGATGGAATCAACAAGAAAGGCAATCGTGCATACTCTTCCTACGTGGAAATTAATGCACCTTTTACCTTCGCAGATTTAGACTGGAACACTACGTTGGGAGCGGTACCCTACCGAACAAGTTTCTATGCTGACTCAAAAGGGGTTTCCGTGACTAATATCAGTTTAAGGGCTTCAAAAGTGATTACCATTACGCCATCTTTTACGATGCCGGTTTTCGCACAGATAACAGCCAATCCAAGTAATGAAAAAGCATACTTTATATTTGGATTTACTTTACGGCCTTGAGGAACGAGTAAAAGCCAGGATGCTGTTCTAATAAACTTTAAAAGTACAGTTATCAAACTGTCATTCTATAAAGAGAGATTATTAATAATGGGACACCCCATCCATCTGAAAAGGACGGAAGGACCACAAAAATGCTAAAAGACATGAACTTAAGATTTGACGCAGTCGCAGAGGCATCACGCAAAAAGCCTCTGGAAGTAAAAGCTCCAGCCGAAAGACCAGCCGAATACTTCGGCAAGTATGTCTTCAATCGGGCTAAGATGTACAAATATCTTCCTGCCGATGTTTTCAGGAAACTTACTGATGTCATTGACCATGGAACTCGTCTGGACCGTTCTATTGCTGATGCAGTTGCCGGAGGCATGAAAGAGTGGGCTATGGAAAACGGTGTTACTCACTATACACACTGGTTTCAGCCTTTGACCGAAGGTACAGCCGAGAAACATGATGCCTTCATTGAGCATGATGGCAAAGGTGGAATGATCGAAGAATTCTCCGGCAAACTTCTGGTCCAGCAGGAACCGGATGCTTCCAGTTTCCCATCAGGTGGTATCCGCAACACCTTTGAGGCAAGAGGCTATTCGGCATGGGATCCTACATCACCTGTCTTCATCATGGATGACACCCTATGCATTCCTACCATTTTCATTTCCTATACAGGTGAGGCTCTGGACTATAAAGCTCCCCTGCTCCGTGCCTTACATGCAGTTAATGTAGCCGCCACTAATGTGTGTCAGTATTTCAACTCTGACGTCAAACAGTGTCATGCAAACTTAGGCTGGGAACAGGAATATTTTCTTGTTGACTCAGATCTTTTCGCAGCTCGTCCTGACCTGATCATGACGGGACGTACACTGATGGGACATAACTCCGCCAAGAACCAGCAAATGGATGATCACTACTTTGGGAGTATCCCGGAACGTGTCCAATCATTCATGAAAGACCTGGAGATACAGGCCTTAGAACTCGGTATCCCTTGCAAGACCCGTCATAACGAGGTAGCTCCCAATCAGTTTGAACTGGCTCCTATCTTTGAAGAATGTAACCTTGCTGTCGATCATAACATGCTGCTAATGTCTCTCATGAAAAAGGTGGCCCGCAAACATGGTTTCCAGGTTCTCCTGCATGAAAAACCATTTGACGGCATCAATGGCAGTGGGAAACATAACAACTGGAGTTTGAGCACTGATACGGGCATCTTACTTTATAAGCCCGGTAAGACACCTATGGATAACCTTCGCTTTGTAGTCTTCATCGTAGAAACCCTGATGGCCGTATACAAACACAACGGACTCCTCAAAGCTTCTATCATGAGTGCTACCAACGCTCATCGTCTGGGAGCGAATGAAGCACCTCCCGCCATCATCTCTGCCTTCGTAGGCAAACAATTAAGTGATCTGTTGAACCATATTGAGAATTCTGACAAGAAGGACCTTTTCAAACTCAAGGGCAAAGAGGGGGTAACTCTGGACATTCCGGAAATTCCTGAAATTTTCAAGGATAATACTGACCGTAACCGGACATCACCCTTCGCTTTCACTGGTAACCGTTTTGAATTCCGTGCAGTAGGATCAGAGGCCAACTGTGCCTCTGCCATGATCGTACTTAACACAGCTGTTGCAGAGGCCTTGACAAATTTCAAGAATCGTGTAGACGGACTGATTGCCAAAGGGGAAGAAAAGACATCTGCCATACTTGATATTATCCGCGAGGATATTAAGACTTCAACACCCATCCATTTTGAGGGTAATGGTTACAGCGACGAGTGGATTACTGAAGCTAAAAAACGTGGACTGGACTGTGAACCTTCCTGCCCGGTATGCTTCGATCGTTATCTGGACGCAGACAGCATCAAGATGTTTGAAGGCCAGAAGGTGTTGAGTGAGAATGAACTCACGGCACGTGATGAAGTAAAATGGGAGACTTATACTAAAAAGATTCAGATCGAGGCCCGTGTCATGGGAGACCTTGCCATGAACCATATTCTTCCGGTTACCACCCATTACCAAAGTCAACTGGCAAGAAATGTAGAAAGCATGATTGACATTTTCGGACGCGAAGAAGGAAAAGAACTCACCTCTCGCAATGTCAAACTCATCAAGGAAATTGCTGAACGAAACCAGAAAATAGAAACGGGTGTGGAAGAACTGATCAATGCGCGTAAAGTGGCTAACAAGATCGAGGATCCACGCACAAAAGCAGTCTCTTATCATGATACAGTTGCTCCTAAGATGGAAGAAATCCGCTATCAGATTGACCACCTTGAACTTCTCGTAAGTGATGAACTTTGGACTTTGCCTAAATATCGAGAGTTACTCTTTATAAGATAAAACTCAGTTAATGACCCATCATTTCTATGGGTTGTTAAAGTTTGCTGCGGGGCTGTGTCGAAAGATGCAGCCCCGTTTAAATTAACCTCGCTACGCCCAACAACGAACCCCCCGGTCATCTGACACTCCAAATGACCGGGGGATAATAAAATAGCATGTCGAACGGAACAGGTTGTTACCTCACTGTATTGCCTAAAAGGTTAAATCCACTGATTCTCACATAAGGAGTGGTTCCCCTGCCATCAGCTATCCGGTAGCTGACATGAACCGTTTTCCGTTCTCCAGGCATTAAATGAAAATAATTATCACTATAAATTACCGGAAGGATCTGAACGCCATCTGCACCTACAAGATTTAATCTGATCATCATTGCAGGGGTAGGATTCGGATTACTGACAGTTACGATCCCCTGGTATTCATCCCCTACTTTCCTAAACTTTTCATTCGATTTTATACGCACTGCAGGAAGTGTATTCAAAGCCTTCCAGTCATCCTCCACTTTTCCTTCGACATAAAAATTCTCCGAGATCGGACGTTTTTGGTCAGAAAGGGTCAGACGGATATAATACACGTCTTCATCAGGAAGATCAAGTGGTAATACCTCTTTCGTCTCATCCTCCATAATAGTTACAGGGATCGATTTCTCAAAGAGTTGTTTCCCGTACATATTCAGAATTTGTGCCTTTACGATAAGATGATTTTGGTTGCCTTTTGACAAGTTGACCACTTCTACAACTTTTTTTACCGGATTAAACTGAACATGCAAGGATTCACACGCCTTTTTAATGCCAAAGTAAGCTGCTGTAGGTTCGAAGAAATAGTCATAGGTCTGCCACACCATTGTCGGCCAGCAAGGATGACTCATCCAGATAAGAAGACCCATACGATTCTCCTCGGCACTTTCATACATTGCCCTATGGCCATCATAATTCAGCCATTGGGCCTGTTCCGTAAACTGTTTTGCACTCTTCGCAGGGCCAAAATGCTTGAGCAGTATTTCATTGAAGGATTGTCCATTCTGTGCTCCACGCAAAGTATAATCATGCTGTCCCCAGGCAATATTTTGCGGCCAAAGGTGATCCGGTTTCAAAGTCCGGCATAAACTCTCATAGTTCATCACATTCGGCATTCCCTTTTCAGAATGGAGTTTATCATTTAAATGTGAGAAATAGAAAGACGCTGGTTTCACTCCATAAGGTCCATGCCCCCATACCCCATGATCAGCAGAATTGGGGATATAACCCAACTGAGGATGCAGTGCTTTTACGTCTTCTTGCAAAGGTTCATTAAGAGAAGCAGGAGGATCTCCTTCGTTACGTCCGACATAAAGTCCAATGCTCGGATGATTTCGAATTTTCAAGATATAGTCTTTCGCATTAGCCAGGAACATTTGATCATTATAGGGATCAGGTCCGTCCCACGGGTTTGCCAGCCAGAAATCCTGCCAGACCATGATACCATATTTGTCGCAAGCCTGATAAAACTCATCATCACCAATCTGACCTACCCAGTCACGAATCATGTTGTAGTTCATCTCCTTGTGGTATCTTACAGCCGTGTCATATTCACGGCCACGATAGTTAAGGTTGATTTCCGAAAAGCCCCAGTTTCCCCCCAGCGGAACGAAACGTTTTCCGTTGACATACATAGTAAGGACGGTATTCATATTTTTATAGGCAACTTCACGAATACCTCCCTGATACGTCAGGGAATCATTTCTGATCGGATCAGGTCTCTTTCCGTCAATCACGGATATCACATAGCCCGCCCGGTACAGATAGGGCTCTCCATAGCCATTAGGCCACCACAAATGCATCCTCCGGTTCTTCAACTGTGAAAATTCATCCGGAGAGAAACTCACTTCTTTATCTTCAAGAGGAAGAATATCCACCTTTTTCTCAAAGGAAACAGGACCTATCCATCCCTTCAGCATTATCGTACGAGAAGTATTCAATTCATTTTTTACCAACACCCTCGGTGTCATTGTAGCCAGAGTATCCGGATGATCCAGCGTTGTAGTAATTACCGGATCATGCAGATGAATCCCCTTATCCGCAGAAAGATATACATCATTCCAGATACCCACATCCCGGCCAGGAGTACTGGTAATCCAGTCCCACCCGATTGATGCATGAAAAGTGGGGTTATCCGCACCTAAAATGCCTCCATTCAAGTCGGTACTTTCCTCATTTTTCACTTTCACTGGCCCGAAATGAGCATTATGAATTACCTTGACTTCAAGTTTGTTTTCACCGTTTTTCAAATATTTCGTCACATCGAAACGTCCACGGATAAAAGCACCATCAATATTTCCTAAACGATTCCCATTCAGAAAAACGACAGCTTTCCAGTTAATACCATCAAAATTCAGATAATACCTGGTATCCCCTGTTGATTGCTTCAGATTAGCAATCTTAAAAGTATTACGGTACCAGAAATCAGAGTTAAAGAAGGATTCGGATATCTGGCGCATATTATTGTCATAGCGATCATCTGGAACCGCCCCAATATTCATATAACTCGTCAGAACTGTTCCCGGCACCGTGGCATGAACCCATTGTGAATTTTTATCACGCCACAAGATCCAATCCCGATCCAACTGGAAATCAGACTGATTCAACCGTAAGGCGTTAACGGTCAAAGACATAGGAGACTTCTCAGCTACACTCAACCCGCCTTTCCCCATAATCTGAATCTCCTTTAGCCCGTAACATTGTGATTCATCTGGCTTCTCCATAAGGAGCCGCACATAGCGACCGTATCCATTACAGGACAAACTGTCCGTCAGGCTGTTCCCCTGGTGCAGATCAGCCACATTCGTCCAGTTTCTGCCATCTTTTGAAACTTCAATCCTGCCAGACAATGGACGATGAAGCCAGTATAGCCTTACCTTATCAAAGTTGACCTCTGTCCCTAAATCTACTTTCAACCATTGTGCCTGATCAGTGAGACCTGTTAATTTTTTTGAGATCCAGACACTATTAAAATGATAAGAAGGCATCCAACTCTCATTGACAAAATGGCCATTCTGCATGGATCCAATCTCATAGATACGCCAATAGGCACAACCAGGCATCAGGAAATTCAATCTTAAATGCCTAAACTCTCCGGCAGAGTCAATGGGCAATTCCATATTTAATTCTCTCAATGGCAATTTTTCAACCGCTTCCTGCTTGTTCGGATCAGAACTTACCATTTGCTGAGTGGCTTCACCAGGCAAATCAGTTCCTTCCAACTTTCCTATCTCTCTCCAATGATTTCCATCATTCGAAGCCATAACCTGAATCTGATATCCACTTTTAGAAATTTGCGGATCAAAAGCTACCTCACCTAAAATATGTAAGGATGTCACATCAACCTTCATTCCGGTCCAATCATACTGGATGAACGAATGATCTCCCATAAGAACATTGCTGGAGTGAACATTTCCATCAAAGGTCTTGGCTTGATCACGTAAATCAAGCACGCCCTTATCCGTCGAGACTGTAATCGTAGCCGGTTCACCCGAAGATATAATTCCATCCGTAACCAACTGCGCCGTCAGATTGTAATCAAACGACGAAGAAGCATAAGCTGCCCTGTTCAAAGCAACATTCCTATAAACAAAATCTTTTTCCAGTACTGGAGCTTTATTCTCAGCAGGATCACCAGGATAAACACCTATTCCTTTCGTATAATTAATATCTTTAGCCATAATATTAGCTGAAGTAAACAGGGATAAACCCAGAAGAAAAAGGGCTTTATATTTCATATCTGTTATTGTTAATATTTTTCGGTATTATAGAAAAATAAAGAAATCGTCTTCAACAAACGGTCTGATTATCTTATCTTACAAAGATAAACATTATTCGTGAATCTGAAAAATTTAAAAGCATTTATGTGAATTTAAAAATCAATCTGATGAAATCCGAGAATCAATATAAAGGGTCAAATAGCATATTTAATAATATAAATAGGTGTAAACCAGCAAAGCACTTATCAGAACCAAATGCCCTTATGATTCATTCAGAATGTTAACATCATATAAATTATCGCCACTAAAGCAAAAAATACATCTAAATCCTATCTAGTTATTAAAATAATATATATATTTGCAGCTATATAATAACAAAATTATTAATTAGTAACCCTATAATAATATATTTAATTATTAACCCAGAAGATTGGGAGAAAGTTATAAGTTTTCACTAATACGGCACCTGCAGAAGTGCAACGATTTGAATCATTCTAAAATTGGCAAGCCTTTTATGAAACTGCCAAAAATCCTCTCAAGTTGTCTTTAACGGCAAAATATAAGACCAATATATCATTTGAACATTGCCTGATAAATAAAAGATTTACTCGCTACAAATTTAGTCATGTGCTCTAATTATTATTATTATGAAAAAGAACATTACACAATGTAGAAGGTTCGCTGGATTTTTCTTAGTATGCATGGTCACAGGGTTTGTGACATTCATTGTATCTCCAATTAAAGCAAAAAGCATTAATATTCAAGCATTACAACAACAAAATTACAAAAATGTTTCTGGATTTATTCTAGATGAACAAGGCTCCGCAGTAATTGGAGCCACTATCCAAGTCCAAGGGACAAACCTTCACACTATTTCTGATCAGAATGGTTTTTTTACTATTAGCATTCCAGAAAGCGTTAATAGTATCATTATTAGCTATATAGGCTATAAAAACAAGATTGCCTATATTGGAAAAGAAAATAAATTAAAAATAACACTTAGTCCAGCTTCTTCATCCCTCAATGAAGTCGTTGTTACAGCTTTAGGCATTAAGCGCGAGAAAAAAGCTCTCGGATATGCCGTACAGGAAGTTAATACTGAAGGCTTTACGGAAAACAGATCTATTAGCCTCAGTAATATGTTACAAGGTAAAATTGCTGGAGTTCAAATTTCAGAATCCGGTTCTGGTTTAGGAGGATCAACACGAGTTATATTAAGAGGTCTCAATTCATTGAGTGGAAAGAACCAACCACTCTGGGTTGTTGATGGTATGCCCATTAATGATGATTCATCTGGAGATGTCACAGAATATGGTGGAAGTGATCTCGCAAGTGCAGCAAATCAAATTAATCCGGAAGATATTGAGAATATTTCAATTCTGAAAGGTGCCAATGCAGCAGCATTATATGGTTCACGAGCTGAAAACGGAGCAATCGTGATTACCACAAAAAAAGGAGTACAAGGACAACCCTTACATTTGGAATATACTGGCAACATACAATTTAACACTGTTTATAATCCCTATAAATTTCAAAATGTATATGGGCAAGGTTCTGGAGGAGAATTCAATATTTCATCAAAAGGCAGTTGGGGACCTAAAATGCAGGGACAATTAATAGATAATTGGCATAAAACACTCTATGGAGATAATTATGAACAGTACAAGATGCTACCTCAAAAAGATTATATCTCTGATTTTTTTAATACTGGAGTAATGTACACTAATTCTTTAACAGCTACAGCAGGTAGTAAAAATCTAACAGGACGTTTATCTTTCACAGATAGTCGAAATAAGGGTATTGTTCCCAACCATTCTATAAACAGACAATATTTTGATTCAAATACTGAATTTAAAAATACATATTTAACAATTGACACAAAAGTAAATTACATTAGAGAACTTACGAACAACACTCCGGGACAAGGCAGCTATGGTTTGATGTCACAGTTTATAACTATGCCTCGTAGTATTCGCTTATCAGATTTAAGTAATGATATATATAAATCTAATGGTCAAATAAAGAATTGGGCTGGTGCCTCTGAGAATTATTCTAATCCTTATGGAATGATATTACCCTCCAATGGTAACAAGAATGTAAGGAACAGGATATTAGGATTAATACGAACATCAATCAAAATTACAGATTACTTAAATCTTACTGGAAGAGTAGGAATTGATTGGTATAATGATCAATACAGAAATTATGCTTTACATCAAACGGACGGCTCAGTGGCTTCAGAGTATGCACATAGTGAAACAACACATAAAGATTTTACGAGTGATCTAATTTTGAATTTCAATAAAAATTTTGGAGAATTCTCCACATCTGCAAATTTAGGAACATCCATTGAAAATCAGCAATATGAAGGATTATCCGGAAGCGCTGGACAATTTTTAATCCAAGATTTTGCATGGATGAGTAACGGAGATACACGCGAAGCATCAGAATCTTTTTACAAGAAAGAAATACAATCAGTTCTTGGAAATGCTTCAATTGGATTTAAAAGTATGATGTATCTAGATTTAACAGGACGTAATGATTGGTCATCAACCTTACCCAGGGCCAACCGTTCCTACTTTTATCCTTCAATTAGTTTAAGTGGGATATTATCTGAAATGATGAAATTGCCAAATTGGATCGATTACTTAAAAGCTCGTACATCTTGGGCAAAAGTTGGAAATGATACTGATCCTTATAGACTTTCTTATACTTATACTAAATATTCGAGTTTAGTTAATGGAGGAACTATTCTGGAGATGCAACTACCAGACGAAATGCCTTTAAATAATTTAAAACCTGAAAGTACAAATTCTTATGAAGCCGGCTTAGAATGGCGTCTATTTCATAATCGGTTAAGTGGAGATTTTACATGGTATAAAAGTATCACTACAAATCAGATCTTAGCAATAGACACTCCAATCCCTTCAGGATACACATCCAAAGTTATCAATGCAGGTAAGATTCAGAGTTATGGTTATGAATTAACTCTCAGTGGAACACCTATTCAGAAAAAAGATTGGAAATGGGATATAACGTTGAATTGGGGGCTAAATAGAACAAAATGTATATCTCTAGGTGGAGGAGTAACAAGATACACTTTAGGTAGTACAAGTATTGCTTCCGTAGTGGTAGACAAAGGGCATGAATATGGAGATATTGTTGCAACGAATGCCTATAAAAGAAATTCAAGCGGGCAAATACTCATCGGAGATGACGGCTTACCATTAACCGAAACCGATAAAATCATAGGAAATATGATGCCAAAATGGACAGGTTCTTTGACTACGACATTGCAATGGAAGAAAATAATTTTTAACACGTTAATTGATATGCGCTATGGTGGAGATTTTATCTCTATGACAGACGCCAATGCATGCTCTTCTGGAACATCAAAAAGGACATTGCAAGGTCGTGATAAAATGGTTGTAGATGGAATAGTAGAATCTACAGGAGAAAAGAACGAGAAAGAAATAACTGCACAGGAATTTTACACAAAAGTAGGCAGTTCATCAGGAGTTGCTGAGGAATTTATGTATAAAGGCACATATATAAAAATGAGAGAAATATCCTTAGGATGGATATTACCTCAAATGTGGCTAAAACCTTTAAAGATACAATCTGCAAAGATTTCTGTTGTAGGACGGAATCTGTTTTATATTTACAAAAAGGCTCCGGTTGATCCAGAATCAGCACTTTCAAATGCAGATTATGCCCAAGCATTTGAATATGGCTCTATGCCACCGACAAGAACATTTGGATTTTCATTAAATGTTAAATTTTAAAATCCTTAAATTATGAAGCGATTATTTTTTCTATTTTCCATAAGTTTTAGTATTGTTATTTTCTCCAGTTGTACAGGACGATTTGATTCGATGAACACTAACCCTGGGGCTGTAACCAACGCAAGTCTTAAATATATATTACCTTATGTACAAGAAGTCGGTGCACATTTAAGTGCGACACCTTACCAACTTGGAGACAATCTATATGCACAACGCTATTGCCAATATTTTGCCAATACTCAAACTGCATTTTCCACAGATCGATATGGATATAATGACAGTTGGTCTACTGGTGGTTTTTGGACTCCATATTATACGACATTAAAGCACCTGAAAGTGGCAAAGGAAATTGCAAGCAAAGAGTCCTCTGAGATTAATTTATATCAAATGATGCGCATTACATTAGCGTATGAAACTGCAAGTATGACAGATATATATGGCGATATACCTTATACCACAGCAGGATTAGGAGAAAGTCAAAATAAATACGACCCACAAGACTCTATTTACAAAGACATTTTCAAAGAACTCACAGAAGCGGTAGAAGTCCTTAATCAAAACAATAGTGAACAGGAAACCGTTACGAGTGACAATGACCTAGTATTTGGAGGAAATATTCAAAAATGGATTCGTTTTGCCAACTCTCTGAGATTGCGATATGCCCTGCGTATATCTTTTAAAGATCCCAGTTGGGCTAAGACAGAAGGAGAAGCGGCATTAAAAGCTGGAATAATGGAAAGTAACAGTGATAATGCATATATGACATGCAACGGTAAAGGTGCATGGGGATGGGGGAATCCACTCTACATGATGAGCACATGGCATGAATTTACAATGAGCGCTGAGATGGAAAAAATATTAAAGCATCTAAGTACTGTAGAAGATCCACGAATGCGTTTATGGTTCGGTCAAGCCGAAGATTATGTTGCAGCAAAAAAGGACGGGACCTTGTCTAACTATACGGGAGAACAATTTGCAGGTTTACCTAATGGAATGAGTTCTACCGAAATCGGCTTACCAGACAATGCAGCAACAAGACATTCCGTTTGCTTAGGCTTACAAGCATATCCTGAATGGAATAGTCTTGATACACCTACATCAGACGTATTGAATACTACGGTAACCTTACCTTTAAAGATTATGACTTATAGTGAAGTCTGTTTCTTAAAAGCCGAAGCGGCCTTATTAGGTTGGTCAGGTGCAGGTAATGCAAAAGAAAACTATTATTCAGGAATAACAGCATCGCTAGCTGACGAGCGTTCATTCCTTTCTAATGCAGCGCTTTCTCCAACAACAAACGATGAGATTTATATGACTACTGGTGACGTTGCATGGGATGATAATGATACTTATGAACAAAAATTAGAAAAAATTGCCACACAAAAATGGATAGCTCTTTATCCTAATGGCATTGAAGCATGGGCAGAATGTAGAAGAACCGGCTATCCTAAATTAATCCCTGTATTACACAGCGAAGAAACCACAATAGATCCTTCAAAGGGACAGTTTATAAAAAAACTTCGGTATCCTGATTCCGAAAGAAGAGAAAACGCTGAAAACGCTACAAGTTCGAAATTAAATAACGGTCAGGGAGATGGTCCAAACGTGCGTGTCTGGTGGGATACTGGTCGTTATAAATAAAGTGAATCGTGAATTTCTGCTTTCTTCTTAGCCTAATCGGTTAAGAGAAAGCAGAAACCACACAACCACTACAACCCTAAATATCACATCATAAAAAAACAGACCTATAATTAATAAGCCATATCCCCAAAATGTCACTTACAATCAAGTCATAAATAAAATGGATGAAAGTACCACACAACACAATCAGAGAATTCTGGCTCTCGACATATCTAGAGGGGTCACCATAGCTGGGATGATCCTCGTCAACAATCCGGGCGGTCCTCAGACCTATGCCCCCTTGCAGCATTCTGAATGGCTGGGACTGACCCCGACAGACTTAGTGTTTCCTTTCTTCATGTTCATCATGGGGATCACTACTTATCTGTCTCTCCGCAAATTCGAGTTTAAATGGTCCTGGAAGTGTGCACGGAAGATTCTTAAAAGAGCCCTGCTGCTTTGGTTCATCGGCCTGGCCATCACTTGGCTCGTCATGTTTTTCAGAGGGATGGAAAATCCCATTAATGCCCAATTATCATTTGCACAACGCCTCTCTGTTTCCGCCAACACGTTTGGTCAGTTACGCATCCTGGGCGTCCTGCCACGACTGGGCATCTGCTATGGACTGGCAGCAGTCATCGCCCTATCAGTCAGGCACAAATTCATTCCATGGATCATCGCAGGAATATTCATCGGCTATTATATCCTCCTGGAATGCTGTAACGGATATGCCCACGACAACACCAATATCCTGGCCGTCGTAGACAACTATATCCTGGGAACAGGACATGTCTACAAACTAGACCATCCAGACCCTGAAGGTATCCTGAGTACATTCCCCGCCTTGGCACATGTGCTCATCGGCTTTTGCGTGGGGGAAAGCATTATGAAACTAAGCAATCTGAATGATAAAATAGAACGCCTTTTCATCATCGGAGCCCTGCTTACGTTTGCAGGGTTCCTGCTAGCCTACGCCTGCCCTATCAGCAAGAAATTATGGACTCCCACTTTCTCAATGGTAAGCTGCGGACTGGCCTCCACCATCCTGGCCCTGCTCACATGGCTCATTGACAAGAAGAAACACCAGGATGCCCTGACCAACTTCTTCCATGTGTTCGGAGTGAACCCGCTGGCCCTTTTCATCCTCTCCGAATTACTGATCATCCCATTCGGGATCATTCTGTTCGGAGGCTCATCCATCCGGATTATGACTTATACCCATATCCTTCTGCCCGCCGTAGGGATGAAGGCTGCATCACTGGTCTGGGCAATCCTTTGTGTTTGCTTATGTTGGTATGTAGGTTATATTCTATTTAAGAAAAAAATATATATAAAATTATGATACTAAGAGCTGACAGAAGTTCCATCAAAACATATTGTCATACCATTAAAAATTATCAAAACTCCAGAGTTATTAAGTCTGAAAGTTATTATCTATTTTCTCAGACCAAAATAAGATCACACGGGGAATTTAACATAATTTACTACTTATGCGAACACTGATCAATACCACATATTTCTCACCTTTACAACGAAAGAATTTCTACATCATCGATCATTAATAATAATCAATTATAATTATGGATAAAAAAAAGTACTTGGAATTTTGGGCAAAATCTTACAAAGAAGACCTTACGAAAAACATCATGCCTTTCTGGATGAGACACGGATGGGATAAAACATACGGAGGCGTTTATACCTGTGTAAACCGCGACGGTTCCTTGATGGACTCAACGAAATCGGTTTGGTTTCAGGGACGCTTTGCCTTTATCTGTTCATTCGCATACAACAACATCGAGCCCAATCCGGAATGGCTGCAAGCAGCAAAAAGTACTCTGGACTTTATGGAAAAATATTGTTTTGATAAAGATGGACACATGTATTTTTCTATAACTGCTGACGGACGCCCCTTGCGCAAGCGCCGCTATGTTTTCTCGGAAACTTTCGCAGCTATAGCCATGTCGGAATATGCATTGGCCACGAAAGACATGTCATACGCCAAGAAAGCCATGAAGATTTTTGAAGACACACAACGCTTTCTATCTACTCCTGGATTTCTTGAGCCAAAGTATGAATCTTCTGTCAATTTGCAAAGCCATTCCATCATTATGATTCTGATCAATGTCGGATCACGAATTCGCACTGTGATTGACGATCCGAAAGTTACACAGCAAATAGACCAGTCTATCGCTGCATTGAAAAAATATTTCATGCATCCTGAATTTAAGGCTCTGCTTGAGATGGTTGGGCCGAACGGAGAATTCATTGATACCAACATGACACGTACCATCAATCCCGGACATTGCCTTGAAACTTCCTGGTTCATCATGGAGGAATCTCGCCTGCGTGGATGGGATAAAGACTTGATGGATATGGCTTTGACTATTTTCAACTGGTCATGGAACTGGGGATGGGATAAACAGTACGGTGGAATTATTAATTTCAGGGATTGTCGCAACTTGCCCCAACAGGACTATTCACAGGACATGAAATTCTGGTGGCCTCAATGTGAAGCCATCATTTCTTCCCTATATGCTTATCTGGGTACCGGGGATGAAGAATACCTGTATCTGCACCGGCAGATCAGCGAATGGACGTATGCTCATTTTCCAGACAAGAAATATGGGGAATGGTACGGTTACCTGCATCGTGACGGAACGGTTGCACAGCCGGCCAAGGGGAACCTGTTCAAAGGACCTTTCCATATCCCCAGGATGATGATAAAAGGTTATACTTTATGTCAGGATATTTTAAAGACACTGTAGAAACTCTGGAGTAAAAGTGGCTCATGATATAAAATTTATGATTAACTTTGCCAATGGGATAAGCCAATGACGTATTTATATCCATCTGAAGGAATTAACAAACAGGATAGAAATAATCATTCCGTCTTGTCCCATTGATATAAAGAGAATAATATAGTAAATCCTAAGGCAGATAATCTATTTTATCACGATCGGGGTAAGAATTGATGATCTTCACGATTGTTTGTAGACAGAACAGTTTAATAAATTTCAGATATTATGATTAACAGAAGAGATTTTATAAAAAAAGCATTACTTGCAAGTGCCTCAGCTATCATTGCACCTTCTTTGCTGAACGCGAAGAAAAGTTCATCACCAAGCAGTAAACCTTTTTTGAATATTAATAGTAGAGATCATCAATCACATCTGATCGTCCCAAAGAACAACGGTATACGGATTACCGGTACATTCTTAGACGAAATATCCCATGATATACCTCATCAGAACTGGGGGGAAAAAGAATGGAACCAGGATTTTGCTTACATGAAAGCTATCGGCATTGATACGGTAATCGTTATTCGTTCCGGCTATCGGAAATTCATCACTTATCCTTCTCCTTATTTGTTAAAGAAGGGATGCTATATGCCTTCTGTGGATCTTATTGATATGTTCCTTCGTCTTACGGGGAAATATGGGATGAAGTTCTATTTCGGCCTTTATGATTCGGGGCATTATTGGGATACAGGAGACATGAGCCAGGAGGTAGAAGACAACAAGTATGTCATTGATGAGGTTTGGAAAATGTATGGAAACAAATATAAGAGTTTTCAGGGCTGGTACATCAGTACAGAAATCAGCCGGCGAACAAAGGGTGCCATCAGTTCTTTCTATGCAATGGGTAAACAATGCAAGGATGTATCAGGAGGACTGCCTGTCTTTATATCCCCTTGGATAGATGGGAAAAAAGCGGTTATGGGAACGGGTAAGATGACGAATGACCAGGCTATCTCTGTGCAGGAGCATGAGAGAGAATGGAATGAAATATTTGACGGAATCCACGAAGTCGTAGATGCCTGTGCCTTTCAAGACGGACATATAGATTATGACGAGTTGGATGCTTTCTTTTCAGTAAACAAAAAACTTGCAGATAAATATCACATGCAATGCTGGACGAATGCTGAAAGTTTTGATCGTGATATGCCTATACATTTCCTGCCTATCAAGTTTGATAAACTACGTCTCAAATTAGAAGCAGCCAAGCGTTGTCACTATGACAAGGCCATCACTTTTGAATTTTCCCATTTTATGAGTCCGCAATCGGCATACATACAAGCCCATCATTTATATGACCGTTATAAAGAATACTTTAATATCAGATAGGCATGATTAGTTATTTTTCATACAACTCATTTGAGATAAAGACATGAAAGCGGAATACAGATTAGGATACATCGTTTTTCTATCCTTAGTTGCAGCCATTGGAGGACTGCTGTTCGGATATGATACGGCAGTAATTTCGGGAACCGTTGACCAGGTCACGGAACAGTTCAGCCTAACCGTTATGGAGCAGGGATGGTTCGTCGGCTGTGCATTGATCGGCTCCATTATTGGAGTAGCCTTTGCCGGGATTATCAGTGACCGGCTAGGAAGGCGTATGGCCATGTTCATTGCGGCCTTCCTGTTTACCGTCTCTGGGATATGGTGTGCTTTGAGCTACAACTTTAACAGTCTAGTCCTGGCCCGTGTCACAGGAGGGATCGGCATCGGGGTCATCTCTATTGTTGCTCCAATGTATATCTCAGAAATAGCAATAACAAGATACCGAGGACGGCTAGTATCGCTCTACCAGTTAGCTGTAACTTTCGGTTTTCTGGCAGCATACCTCATGAACTACATTCTTCTATATATCTCAAAGACCGCTTCTTTTACTTCAGGTGTCTTGCAACTGGTATGCGTCAATGAAGTATGGAGAAGCATGTTCGGCATGGAATCCATCCCCGCCCTGATCTTCTTCATTATCTTGTTTTTTATTCCTGAAAGTCCACGGTGGCTCATCGTACACCATAGGGAGGACCTGGCATCCCGTATATTCAGTCGTATCTATTTTTCCGGCAAAGAAGTTACGCGCCAGATTGAGGACACGAAATCCACAATTTCCTCTGCCTCCAAGTCCGAATGGCGGGACCTCTTCAAGCCTGGCATATTCAAGGCTGTCGTCATCGGGGTATGCATAGCTATATTAGGCCAGTTCATGGGGGTCAATGCCGTATTGTATTACGGCCCCTCCATTTTCAAGGATGCAGGGATGTCCGATCCTTTATTCTGCCAGGTACTTGTCGGCATCGTGAATACTGTCGCTACGATTATTGCGATGTTCATCATTGACAAGTTGGGAAGGAAGAGACTTGTTTATTTCGGGGTGTCCGGTATGATCCTGTCTTTGATCTTCATCTCTTTCTATTTCACGGAAAGAGATCCCATGCACCTGTCCGTATATTTTATGCTTGCGTTCTTTTTACTATATGTTTTCTGCTGTGCCGTCTCCATCAGTGCAGTAGTGTGGGTGTTGCTCTCTGAAATGTATCCCAACCGTATACGGGGACTGGCAATGTCTATAGCTGGTTTCGCATTATGGATAGGCACCTATCTTATCGGGCAGCTCACTCCATGGCTGTTGCAGAATCTTGCTCCTGCGGGAACTTTCCTGCTCTTTGCGGTCATGTGCATCCCCTATCTCCTCATTATGTGGAAACTCGTTCCCGAAACGGCAGGTATGTCTTTAGAAGATATTGAACGGTATTGGACTAAAACAAAAAAACAATGAAAAAGGGAAAATTACTTTTGAAAATTCTTGTGATCATATTCATTATCGGATACCCTTTATTAACGAGTAGCCAGAGTATATCAAAAACTAAAAGGGCCTTTATGTGGTTCGATGCTGAAGCTAATTTTCAGCGTTTCAGCTATCCTGACAGCATTGATTTCTATTTAAACAAGATTAAACAGTTGGGGTTCACAGATGTTGTCGTTGATGTAAGGCCTATTTCAGGAGAAGTCCTGTTTACGACGAAGTACGCACCACGTATGAGAGAATGGCGTCATTTTGTACGCCCTGATTTTGATTATCTTGGTCGCTTTATTGCGACATCACACCGTCTAGGCATGAGAGTACATGCATCATTGAATATATTCTCTGCCGGACACAATTATTTTGATAGAGGGCTCATCTATTCCGGGCATCCGGAATGGGCTTCGACGGTATACACACCACAGGGATTAAAATCAATTACGGAACAAAAAGAGAAATATTCCGCAATGGTCAATCCCGCCAACAAGGAGTATCGCAGGTACATCGTCAAAGTCTTGTGTGACTTGGTGAGACAATATCCCAGATTAGACGGGATCGTCCTCGATAGAGTAAGATATGATGGTATTGATGCTGATTTCTCATCATTGTCTAAGAAAGATTTTCAGAAATACTCCGGCATAAACGTAAAACATTTCCCTGATGATATTTTTATATGGAAGAAAGATTCTAATGGACAATATAGCGTTCAAAGGGGCAAATATTTTAATCAATGGATAGAATACCGGTCCTCTGTAATTTATCATGTAATGAATGACCTTAGGACAGCTGTTAAAGCGATCAATCCTTCTATTTCTTTCGGCACATATACCGGTGCATGGTATCCATCCTATTATGAAGTCGGCGTGAATTTCGCAAGCAGGAACTATGACCCAAGTAAGGACTATGATTGGGCTACTCCCCATTATGCGAAGACAGGATATGCAGAATTAATAGATACCTATATGGTTGGCAATTACTATACTGACATTTCAATTGCGGATGCGATGCATAATAAAGAGGGAGTACGTAATGAAACAGACTCAGAAACACAATTCGGATCCTGGTATTCGGTAGAAGGTTCTTGCAAACATTTGCGTAACGTGCTCTGTGGTAGAAAATTTTATGGTGGCCTATTAGCAGACCAATTCTACAATTGCCCTGATAAATTATCGCAATCCATAGAAATGAATTTAAAATATTCCGATGGTGTGATGATCTTTGATATTAGTCATCTCATCCTCCAGGGCAGTCTTTGGGATGAAGTCAAGAAGGGCATGGTAATGTCCGGAATGTTAAAATTATAATTATTAATTCTATGAAACAGACACGAGCTTTCTCTTTAGATGCTTTGAGAGGGTATGCAATCATGACTATGATACTGTCAGCAACTGAAGCTTTCTCCATATTACCTGCATGGATGTATCACTGCCAGGTGCCGCCCCCTTCGCATATTTTTAACCCTCATATTTATGGGATCACATGGGTGGATTTAATCTTCCCTTTTTTCCTTTTTTCCATGGGAGCAGCAATACCTCTTTCTTTCCGGCATCATATAGCCGAAGGGGTTAGTTCTTTGCATTTAGCTTATAAAAGTGTAATACGCTGGCTCAAGTTGGCCTTCTTCGCAATTTTCATTGCCCACATGTTCCCTTACATGCTGGCAGGGGGGAATGCCAAATACCTGGTCCCCGTGGGAGCCTTTGTCCTGATGTTTTTCATCTATATGAAAAACCCTTTTAAAGTTTCCAAGATCTGGGCGAGAATCATCAATTCAGCAGCTTATGTAATAGCAGCATTATGGATGTTGTTTCAACCAGAAGCTGAAGGGAAGGCCTTTTCCTTGTATGATAGTGATGCGATTATCCTTATATTATCGAATATGGCATTATTTGGTTCAATCGTTTATTTATTAACCCGGAAAAACACCATGGCGCGCTTATTCATCATGCTTGTTGTCATTGCATTATTCGTCTCTGCAAAAACAACAGGGTCATGGCCCAAGGCATTGCATGACTACTCACCATTCCCATGGCTTTATCGCTTTTCTTATATAGAATATTTGTTGATTATTATTCCCGGCACATTTGCGGGTGACATTCTTTTCAATTGGCTGAACCATAATGAGACCGAAGACAAATATCAGACAAGACTAAAAAAGATCCGCTCTCCGTTTATTCTTTTCATTTCTCTGTCACTCATTATTGGGAATGTTTGCTTTTTATATAACCGTCTTTTAGTGATTAACGTCATTTTCTCACTAATTCTATTAGCAGCACTTTACTTCCTGTTGCGCACAGATGACACAGAAATGAAAACATGGTCACAACTCTATCATTGGGGGGCATGGCTTTTAATGATCGGACTCTGCTTTGAGCCTTTTGAAGGAGGAATCCGCAAAGATGATGTGACCATAAGCTATTTATTTACGACTTCTGGCTTAGCTTTCTTTGGATTACTGTTCTTCGCACTTGTAAGTGATTACTACCAATGTAAATGGATCTCGCTGCCTCTTGAATTGGTAGGCAAGAATCCTATGATCGCTTACGTGATGGGATCTATGGTCGTTATTCCCTTGCTGGAATTTTCGGGTATCTATCAGTGGATGAACATAATGGATACCGCACCATGGTCCGGCTTCTTAAAGGGAGTGATCCTGACCGCTTTATGTATGGTACTTACCTCTATATTTACAAGGGAGAAAATCTTTTGGAAAACTTGATCAGGCCTCATCCCTCAACTTGTCTTTTAAAATTAATGAACCATTAAAACTAAAAGGATTTTTTAAGGATCATAAGATGAAAAAATATTTTCTTAATTTCAGTATATTCGTCATTCTATCCATATTCTTTCCTGGATACATCATGGCTTATCATGATTCCGGGCAATTCATCAAGGCTGATGATCCATCCATAACCTACACAGGCAGAACCGAAAAACTTCAGGATGGATCAGTACGCTATGATTGGGTAGGAACCTATTTGCAAACTTCTTTCCCCGGCAGTTCCATTGCTGTTTCCATATCTGAATCCGGCAGGAGCTTTCACAACATTTTCATTGATGGGAAATGGATCCGCAAAATCGAAATAACGGGCAAACAGAACCATACTGTCGTTTTAGCCCGTGGACTCTCTAAAGGATTCCATGTACTGAAGCTGCAGAAGTGTACAGAAGGCGAATTTGGATGTACCACTATTCATGGCTTTTATACCTCCAAGAAGGGGCCATTACGTACCGTAAAGAGAAAAACTCGCTTGATTGAGATCTATGGTGACTCTTATACTTGCGGCTATGGAAGTGAAGCACAAGGCCCGCAAGAACATTTCAAACTGAACACTGAAAATTGTGATCTGTCCTATGGCTGTATCATTGCCCGTTATTTTGATGCTGACTATGTCTTGATCGCTCATTCAGGAAAGGGCCTCGTGCGCAATTATGGAGAGAACCGCCAAATATCCAAAAACACAATTTACACAAGATCCAGCCATGTTTATGATGACTTCGACACATTGACCTATAATTTTTCAGCTTACCATCCAGATTTGGTAATGATCAATTTAGGCACGAATGATTATTCCCCAATAGTGACACCCTCCGTAGAGCAATATGCAGAAACATATATCCATCTCATTCATTCAATCAGGAAACACTATGGGAATATAACGATACTCTGCATTATTCCTCATACGGCAAATGATTATCTTAATTGTGGTCTCAATGAGGTCAGGAGGAGGATACGGACAATGAAAGGAGTGTATATGTCGAATCCTATGCCCGGAATATTATCCTCCGGTAATTTAGGAGCTGATGATCACCCTAACTATCTAGGACATCAGAAAATAGCAATGAATCTTATCCCCACCATCTCTACCATTATGAACTGGAGATTAGAGGATAAAATCGTAAAATAATTTCCTGCTTATGCTGATCCATTGACAACAGGTTAATTTACATCCTTGCCCCTCAATTTATCCTGAAAACTTTATACTGAATTTATAAACGGATGCTTATGTTGAAAAAAATTAGTTTAATTTGTGTGTTGTTCTGTCTGGTAATATCCCTACCAGCCCAGGATCTCAGGTTCCATCACGGACAATTTAAAATCGTACAGTTTACAGACCTTCATTACCAGCAGGATAATCCGGCCTCACAACAAGCTGCAGAATGTATAAAAGAAGTCGTCAAGTCAGAAAGACCTGATCTGATAGTCGTCACAGGAGATATCGTGTACTCTCAGCCTGGAAAAGTTGCCCTGCAAACCGTGCTTGACATCTTCAGAGACACAAAGACGCCATTCTGTATGCTTTTTGGCAACCATGACCCGGGAGAAGGCACTCCCCTAGATACGCTATATAATATGATGCAGGCCGCGCCTTATAGTGTGCAGCCCCACAGAGAAAGTGCCCTGTTTGACTATACCCTGCCGGTAAAATCAGAAGATGGCAGCAAAACAGAAGCCGTAATTTACGGTATGGACACCCATGACTATAGCAAGATAAAGGGCACGGGGACCTATCAGGAGTTCTTCCCTGAACAAGTAAACTGGTACCGGAAGACCAGTGCTGACTATGCCCTGGAGAATGGCGGCAAGCCCCTGCCGGCTGTCGCCTTCATGCACTATCCCCTGCCTGAATATAATTATGCCATGACTAATCCGGAGATCATCATGAACGGTACCCGCATGGAAACGGGCTGCTCCTCAGATCTTAATTCCGGAATGTTCGATGCCATGAAACAATGTGGAGATATTATGGGGGTGTTTTGCGGACACGATCATGACAATGACTGTTCCATGATGTATTACGGCATCCTTCTGGCCTATGGACGTTTCTCGGGTGGCAATACTGAATATAACCATCTGCGCAATGGGGGCAGGGTGATTGTGCTGAAGGAAGGATCACGGAGCTTTGATACCTGGATTCATGAAAGAGGAGGACAGGTACTGAACAGGACTTCCTACCCCGCAAGCTATACCAAGGATAACTGGAAGGAAAGAAAGGGGACAAGATAATCCCATTATACTTGGGAAAAGCTTGAACGAGTCCGCGAGACCTTCGAATAAATGATATTAAATCTTATCAAATTACCTTATTTTTTACTTTGATTCACAAGACTTACAAAAAAAATAATTAGATTTGTATCTATTAAATAATTTTTTGATGATATGTCCGAGAATCTAATAAAAGAAATCATAGAAGGAAGCAAGATGTCTCTCATCGAGAAAAATGTTATCACTTACTTCATCCATAATGGAAATTCAACGATTACCGACCTTGCTCAAGAATTAAACCTGAGTATTCCAACAACTACTAAATTCGTCAATGAAATGTGTAAGACAAAAATTCTCAACGAATTTGGCAAACTTGAAACCAATGAAGGGCGACGTCCTAATTTATACGGGCTCAATCCAACATCAGGATATTTTCTCGGGGTAGATATCAATGAATTCTCCGTGAACATCGGGATGATGAATTTCAAGGGTGATATGGAGGAGTTGAAGATGAAAATCCCCTACTCTATAGACAACACGATGAGTTCGCTGGATGAGCTCTGCGGGTTGATCACTAATTTCATCCAGGAATCGGAAGTTGACGCGAACAAGATCATCAACATTAACATTAATTTCTCGGGAAGAGTAAATCCCGAGACAGGATACTGCTACAGCATCTTTAACTTTTCAGAGAGTCCGCTTACCAAGATCATTTCTGACAAGATAAATATGCACGTATCCATCGACAATGACTCGCGCTCAATGGCTTACGGTGAGTACCTCAAGGGATGTGTAAAGGGGGAGAAGGATGTGCTTTTCATCAATATAAGCTGGGGACTCGGCATGGGCATGATCCTTGATGGAAAACTCTACAAAGGAAAATCCGGTTTTTCCGGAGAGTTGGGGCATGTTCATACCTTCGACAACGAGATTCTCTGCAAATGCGGGAAAAAAGGATGTCTCGAGACAGAAGTATCCGGACAGGCTCTGTGCAGGATAGTCAATGAGCACATCAAGGCCGGAGAATCATCCATCCTGTCAAAAAAGCACTCCGAGGAAAAGCCCTATACGCTCGAAGAAATTATTGACGCCACGAATCATGAAGACCTGCTATGTATAGATATTGTCGAAAAGATGGGGCAGAAATTAGGGGAATCGCTGGCAGGCCTCATCAATATCTTCAATCCGGAACTGGTGGTGATTGGCGGCATTCTGTCCTTGACCGGTGATTATCTCTTGCAACCCATAAAAACCTCCGTACGCAAATATACGTTGAATATAGTTAATAAAGACACCTCTATTGTCCTTTCCAAGCTGAAGGAAAAAGCAGGAATCACTGGAGCCTGCATGCTGGCCCGGACACATATATTCGATGATTGAAAGCAAGAGTGCATTATTCTCACACTTTGCTGACATACTATTTATAGAAAAATAACCATTAAAACCATTGCAACTATGAATTTAGGAATGCCTGAAATTTTACTGATTGCCTTAGTAGTATTACTGCTCTTTGGAGGGAAAAAGATCCCTGAACTGATGAAAGGTTTAGGAAAAGGTATCAAGAGCTTCAAGGAAGGCATGAATGAAAAAATCGATCTGGATGATTCTGAAAAGGAGGATAAAAAAGAGGATTCTGAAAGAAAGAACAAGAATGAATCATAATAAGCAGAGTGATGACACAGAAATGAATTTCTGGGATCACCTGGACGTCCTCCGGAGCAGTCTTCTACGGGCTCTTGGAGCAACGATATTATTCAGCGTCATAGGTTTTGTCTTCAAAAGGCAACTCTTTAGTTTGATTCTTGCGCCAAGCCGTTCTGATTTCATCATCTATCGCCTGATGGGAGCAAAGCCTTATTCCATCGAACTGATCAACACACAACTCACGGAGCAGTTTCTTGTCCACATGAAAATGGCTTGTACTTTAGGGGTTCTATGTGCATCTCCTTATATCCTCTATTTACTCTATAAATTTATCTCTCCGGCGCTCTATACCAATGAGAGACGATTCTCCAAGATGCTGGTATCAAGTGCCTACTGCATGTTCATCATAGGAATATTAGTCAATTATTTCCTCATCTTCCCCATCACCCTTCGTTTCCTCACCACATATAATGTCAGCAGCACAGTCCATAGCTTTCTCACCCTGGACAGTTATGCTGACACGCTGATCATGATGAGCATCATTTTTGGAATCATTTTTGAGATACCTGTCATAAGCGCGATATTAGGAAGATTAGGCCTTCTTCATTCAAAGGCCATGGGACGATACCGGAGACAAGCCATAGTCATTATTCTTGTCGTTGCTGCGATCATCACTCCCACGAGTGATGCTTTCACCCTCCTTATCGTCTCCGTTCCAATGTACTTTCTATATGAAATCAGCATCACTATTGTAAAAGTGGAAGAGAAAAAATTGTTGCGGAATAGCAAGGCTGTAGCCAACTGTGACGAATCATGTGGATAAAATTAGATGCTAAATTAAGGTCACGGAAATAATTACCTGGCTTTCACGATTTCAGCCAACAGCCCCCCCGACGGTGCATTAAAATTACCCCGATGGTGCATAGAGATGGCCTCAATGGTACATATAGATGGTCCCAATGGTGCATATAGATGGTCCCAATGGTGCATAGAGATCCCCCCAATGGTACATTACGATATATGACTATGAAGCATTTCTCTTTTTCAAGTCCATATTTTACATCTGTATGTCACGCTTTGTACAGTTCCCCACATCATAGAGAACCATACAAAGCATCACAAACGAAGAAGGGTCTACAATATTCAACAAACCGGATTTACACCCTTTCAGGAGTATTCATCCTGGAACAGATGAATATTCCCAAAGTTATCAGTAACCAGGATTCTGTTTCAGCACATTATTGCTTTTATCTATTTCAGATTGCGGAATAGGTAAAAGGTAATCCCGGTTATCTTCAAAATTTGCCCCTTTTGTCGTACTGTATTTTTTTGCATAAGCGCGCATGACCTCACCGAAACGTTTCTGGCGCATCAGGTCATCCCGTCTCCAGCCTTCCATAGCCAACTCACAACGGCGTTCGTGCCAGATAATCTGGCGCAACTTATCCTGGTTTGTTTCCGTAATATCCGGTAAAGTATTCTGGGTGGTAGGAGGAATATAAGTTTGCCGGTCACGGCGCGGATCTACGGGATTAGTATTCCGTGCACGGCGCCGCACCTGATTAAGGTAAACCAGCGCTTGTTCAGGTTTTCCATCTTCATTCAGAGCCTCAGCATACATGAGCAGGACATCAGAATAGCGGATCATGCGGATGTTATAACTGATCATCCATACATCCATGCCCTTCTTTTCGATAGCAGGAACCGTAAGTTTGTAATCATGGTATCCCGTTGGAGATTCCGAATTATCCTGAGACAAGGAATCCCCCACATAACGGTCACCCGTCTGGGTGAAGACATAAGTGATACGGGGATCATCCGGATCAAAGGCATTATAGAGATCCTTAGAGGGGCAATGAAATCCATAGCCCTGGTACCCCGAGACACGCCGGCTGGTGAAATAATGTGGTACATTGGTGCCCGTAGCGATCGATTTGTCATACACCTTATTAGGAATTTCAAATACAGACTCCGAGCTGTTTTCATAAGCAGGCCGCCAATTCTTCCCATAATCATCGAGCAAGGCATAATCTTTGTCCACCTCGACGATCTCGTGCAAGACCTCTTCAGCTGATTTATAGTCCCCCTGGAACATATACGTCTTGGCCAGCATCGTCTTAGCAAACCCTCTCGTTACCCTGTAAGCATCGTCAGAGGAATAACTGCCCTTAGCAGGAAGGAATTCCGCATCGGTCAAATCCTTGATGATCTGGGCATAGACCGCATCCGAAGAAGAGCGCGGAACTTTAAGTACCTCTTCAGGCTTCATAGGCTGTGTAAGCAGAGGTACGCCGCCAAACGTAGTGACGAGACAATAATATCCAAAACCACGAAGAGCTTTAGCCTCATTGACATAGCGCGTCAGAAGATCCTTATCACCCGTGGCAGACGGAGCATAGTAAATGACCTCATTGCAACGGTCGATCAAGTCATAAAGGATGGTCCAGCGACGATAAACTTCAGAATTATCAGTAGAAACGATAAAGTTAGATAATTGCTGAACCTCTGCACGGTCACCGTCACCACTGCCGCCCTTCAGCGCGTCATCCGTAGTACAGTCACCGATAAAGTAATGGTCAAGAGCATATTCATTCCAGGTTTGCCGGAGTTGTAAGTAAGCGCCGGTCAGCGCCTCCTTGATTTCACTTTCCGTTTTATAAAAATTTTCACTTGTTGTTTTGCCATAAGTAGGTACTTCTATAGAACATCCATAAAGTCCAAAAACGGCCAGGGCCAAACAACATACAGTTAATAGATGTTTCATTTCATTCAATTTAATACGAATTAAAACTGTAAATTAACACCAAAGGTAAAAGCCCTTGACGAAGGATAGTGTAATGTATCCACACCCATATTAAGAGGATTGCTGATACCTATATCGGGATCAAGGCCACTATATTTAGTAAACGTCAGGACATTTTCCCCAGAGAGATAGACTCTGCAACTATTAATAAATTTTATTTTTGTCAGCAGAGATGCTGGAACCGTATATCCAAGTTGTATATTCTGTAATCGCAGATAAGATCCATCCTCGACATAGAAAGAAGAATTCCGGTAGTTATCGTTCGTATCCGAGTTTGTAATGCGAGGGTATTCGGCATCCGTATCCCCCTCCTTCGTCCAAGCTTTCGTATATGCAACGGCCAGGGCATTCTGACGGCCAGCTATAGCCAGACTGCCTTTAGAGACATTCCAGATATCATTGCCCAGAGTTCCTTGAAAAGCCATATTGAAGTCAAAAGACTTCCAGGAGAAGCCCAGGTTAAAGCCAAAAATCAGATCCGGATTAGGATCACCTATAAACGTACGGTCTTCATCCGCATTCAAGACACCAGAATCTCCGAGTTTAGCGAATTTGAAATCACCAGGTTTGGCATTAGGCTGTATCTTCACACCATTTTTATCCACATAATCATCAATCTCCGACTGATTCTGGAAGATGCCAATTACCTTATATCCCCAGAATCGTCCAATGGGGCCACCCACATACGTACGGCTGACGTCTCCGCTGAGATACTCGGAAGTCAGACGAGTGACCTTAGTCTTGTACGTAGAGAAATTCAATCCAAAATGATAATTAAAGTCCCTGCCGATTGTATTCCGGTAATTACCAGTAAACTCGAAGCCTGTATTACGTAAATCACCGGCATTGAAATATGGATTATTGGCAAAACCACCAAAGGACGGCACAGGCATCGTAAGCAACATATTTTGAGTCCGCTTAATATAATAGTCCATGCTGACATCAAGGCTGTTGCCAAACAGTGTCATATCCAAGCCCAGGTTAGACTGCTGGCTGGTCTCCCATTTTACCTTTGAGTTCCCGGCATATATCGGGACATACCCCTGTAAATAGCCCGTACCAAAGTACCATTGCTTCTCATTATCTGTTCCTATCAGTGTCAATGACGCATTGTCATCAATACGCTGATTACCGTTCTGTCCCCATCCTATTCTCAGTTTCAGGTTGGAAATGACCTTATCCAGATTCAAGTGTTCAAAGAACTTTTCACTGCTAATCCTCCAGCCTAAAGAGAAAGAAGGAAAATATCCCCAGCGATTCCCCCGGGCAAAGCGTGAAGAGCCGTCAGCACGGAAATTAACAGTCGCCAGGTACCGCTCATCATAGGAAAAATTAACCCGCCCCAGATAAGACAGCATAGCCGTCTGGGTCTTGTCACCAGACACCTGATCCCCCGTAGTCTGCGCACTCAGGATCCGGTATATCGCATCATTCCCCAGAGCCGCACGCTTAAAGGCATTAATACCCTCAGTGGTATTTTTCTCATACGTCATAGCAAGCATTGCATCAAGATTGGCTTTTCCGAAAGCAACTTGATAATTCAACCGCTGTTCCGTAAGATAATTGGAAACCACAGAACTGTTTTCAGTCAACTTCGTATCCGTATTGTATTTACTTTCCATATTGGCAAGATTATCATCAGAGAAAGTAGCAGTATACACCGGGATAAAATTCTTAAACGTATCATGATCACGTTCAAAACTGAACTGGACACGATAAGTCAGCCCTTTAGCCAGTTTGAGTTGTGCGAAGGCGTTCCCGAACACATTGAAGATGTCATCATACCGGTCAGGAAGTTCAAGCAAGGAAACAGGGTTAGGATCAAAAGACCATTCTGTGGGAGCATACTTATTATAACGATAGTTTTCCGATGACGGATCAACCAACGGACTGATAACAGGAGTAAAAGGATCAGCCTTGAGGATAAAATCAAACGAAGGCAAATTGCCCGTATCACGCTGGCGCATCGTTACCCCATTAACATTTACTCCAAGGGTCAGGTATTTATTAATATCATATTCTTGATTTAACCTCACAGACAACCGGTTAAATTCAGTATCAATAATTGATCCTTGCTCTCCGACATAGCCTACGCTCAAAGCAGAACGGGAATTATCATTACCCTTCCGGATACTTAAATTATAATGCTGATTAAAACCAGAACGGGTAACTGCTTTCCACCAATCAGTATTATAACCTTTTTTATACTGATTCATAAATTTCTGCTTCATTGATGACTGAAAAGAAGCATCCTCCGCATACGCCTCATTGATGAAATTGTAATACTGTTCACTATTCATCATCTTGAGCGTCTTATAACTATCCTTCACTCCGACATAGGCATCAAAAGACAAGATCGTCTTCCCCTTCACACCACTCTTAGTAGTAATCAAAACCACTCCATTGGACCCCCGTGAGCCATAGATTGCACAGGCTGAGGCATCTTTCAACACTTCAATATGTTCAATATCATCAGGATTGAGGTTATTGATATTATCCATAAATTGTCCGTCAACCACATAAAGGGGAGTATTATCATTCACCGTACCCAAGCCACGGATACGTACCACGGCAGATGCTCCCGGCTGTCCGGAACTTGTAGAGACATAGACCCCGGCAGCTTTCCCCGCAAGAAGATTAGACACGTTGGACACAGGGTAGTCCTTGATATCCTTGCTGCTGATCGATGCCAGAGAACCGGTAAGATCACTCTTGCGCTGAGTACCATAGCCGATGACGACCAACTCATTAAGAGACAGGGCATTTTCGTCCAAGGTGATATTAAAGACCCCGTCACCATTGACCTTTAGAGAACGAGACTGATAGCCCACATAAGAAAACAAGATGTTTCCTGATGAAGTTTTCAGAGCATAATTACCATTCAGGTCCGTAACCGTCCCTTCCGAAGAAGAAGCAGCATCACGCACGGTAACCCCGATGAGAGCCTCACCCGTCTTCGCATCACGCACAGTTCCAGAAACGCTGAATTGATGCTGCGCGAAAATACACAGGAAATCCGACAGCAAGATACATAATAAAAGAATTCGTTTATTCATAATTAGTAAGCATAAAGGTTAATTATCTATATGTTAAGATAGAACCAAACTCAGTAACCAAATGAGAGCCTTGTTTCTTGATCAGAGTACCGGCTGGCAACTCATCCACGACGACGGCGTTGTCAGCAGGAAGCACAATTTCAAAATACCCACTTTTATCCTTAGCCAAATAGGTTTTAGAGACAATATCGAAAAGATCCACAGGGTGGATGGCATGATAGACCACTTTCCTTTCCGTCTTATAGGGATTATACAACAAATACACAGGCCAGGGACGGGCAGCATAGAAATCAGTAGCGTTGCAGTCCAGCCGTAGAATCGCTTTAACCGAAGTAGTATGGACTATGGCACCTAAGATACCCACCGGAGCCGTACTGTAGAGGCTAAACATCGTGCATGGGGGGTTATTCGAGGTCCACTTAGGTCCATCCCCCAAGGCGACCGGAGACACCCCTTTCAATGAAGCTTTTCCATAATCATCCTGTTTTCTGAGACCTTCGTATGCAATGATTCCATGAGTCAAATCCCTTAATTCTGGAAGCTCCTGATGGTCTGCATCTATCTGATCCGGGAAGAACAGACGACACGCATTTGCCATATTCAGCATCCATTTTCCAACAGCCCGTGCATACTGAGGCTCATACTTAACCATGGGAACAAGAGGCCAGGAGAGTTTAATGCTGTTCATCAAGAATGCATACCCTCCCCCATCGGTTATGCTTCCCTGAAGACCACTCACATCATATTTCCCCCAGCGACCGACGATCACGCCCCATCCTGTCCGCCCGTCTTTCTTCTTGCATCCATCGAATGTCCAATCGAGGATCTTCCCGACGTCATACGATTTCCCCAGCTCTGCATTCATCCGAGCCGCAACAATAGCCCCCATAGGAAGTAAGATTTCATAAAACGGACTTTCCTTCTGAGACAGGAGTGCATTCAAGGCAGATTCCGCATGAACCAAATATCGTTTGTCACCGAACTTTTTATAAGCAGCATACAACACCCACGCATGGCCGCCGGCCGCATCTTGTTCAAAAGGAATCGCATTACGTCCGCCCTTCATCTTGCTATAGTCAAAATAGGAATAGTCATAATCACCATCCAGGACAGAATCAGCCTTACAGAATTGATCGGCTACAGACCGCAGGATGCGGTCATTGCCAGGTATCTCCGGATAAAGGTCGCACAGGGCATAATAAAGGACATTAGGGAAGACATCATACCACCAGTCACGGCCATATCCCCCGCCATTCTTGCCAGACCCGGCATTCGTGTTATTCATGACGATATTCCATCCATTGTCGCTGTTAAAATAATTCTGCTCCATCTTCACATAATTGTATCCGTTCTGGCAACTTTTATCCACGCCACACAGTGTAGCCCCGATTAATGCCGAGAGAGAATTCAAACTTTCATGGAACTCGCCATGATTATGATGAGGTCCCTGGCGAGCATCACCCACTGCCGTATACAACCCAAAAGTTCTCTGCGCGACATTGCGATGAGAGTCGTCAAACCAAATAAGCGGACTTCCCTCAACACGGGTTTTCTCACTGAACACATAGGCATCAAAATCCAAAGCTTTCTTTTTCCAGTCAAGCATCTTATAAGGCTCTGGGACATCTGGCATGAGTTCAATCCTCTTGACAGGAATCTGTTTGACAGGATCACCATAATTCTGAGCACTCAACGGCCTGCTGAAAATAAGTCCGAAAGCACAAATACATATTAATGTCTTTTTCATAGTTAATTTATTTGAGATTACAACCATTGCACGAAGCAATGATATTCTTAGCCAAAGGTATAGATAATAGTTGGATTCCACCTACAATCGGAATGGCAAACTTCAACGCAAAATCCTCTGACACATAGACGGCCAGGGCCAGAAAGAGGAGAAGACCGAAACTGCGTCCAAGGAACAGGCCGACCTCATGACTTTGGATATAAGCATATTCATTCCTGTGCTCTTTTGCCGACACCACATCTATGGTACGCATCATGATCGGATAATATGCCAGATCATGAAGGGGCTGGAAAATGACCTTGCATAATATAAACAAGATTACACCAAGAGCTGAATATAAAATACCATTCGCCAGGGTGCCCATGAAGAATATCAACAGTCCTACGGCAAAGATATAAATCCTGTGCTGAGGCTTAGCCGTACGTCCCAGGACGTAGACCAGAATAGCAGTTAATCCTCCGCTGATGCTCTGGATCACTCCCAGAATTCCTTCTCCCCCGACAAACTTCATGACCAAAATAGCCGGAGCGGTTACCAGGAAGCCCTGCACCATCCCATTGAGGAATGCCAGACCTAACATTTTGTTCCAGAGTTTATCGAACCGAAAATACAAGAACCTCCTTGCCTCAGGATTTCTGAAATGTCCCCTGAGAATATTCACACAAGCAATAATCGATATGATCGTAGACAGAAGGGCTACGAGGATATAGACAGAATTAACATCAAAAGTGAAGCCCATTATCCTTTCCCCTTGCAACTGGGCAATCATGGCTCCTACAACAAGAGGGACAACGATCTGGCCGAACGTAAAGCCGAAACTCTCAAATCCAAAAAAATAATTACGGTTGTCGTCATTAGTTGAATCCAAGGCGATCAGATAGCGGTTAGTCCAGAAAAAGCCGGATGCCCCTCCCATGATCATGCCAATTATGAAAAGCTCAAAAAGGTCAAGATTTCTTATTGACATCATGCCGACCATCGCGACGGAAGAAAACAATATCCCTATACAATACAGGTGCGCTACTTTGATGTACTTCAGCAAACTCCCGTTGATGATGGATGTCAGCACAATCCCACAATACATGGCTAACTGATAAAGAGCGACATAAGAAGGCTTTCCATAATTACGCATAATATAAGCCCCGACGAAGATTTCCACCACCGGTTGTACCAAAGCATACAGCAGATTGGTAATCAGCAACACCCGCATATCATACGGACATGACTCAAATACGAGATATTCTTTTTTTATTTTTTCAAACATCTGTGTTCTCTTTTATCTATATGAAAGGACATTCAACAGGCCTCTAACGCTTTCAGGATTTCCTTGACCGACAGTTCCGCAGAGCAAATGACCTCATCGCTTGCCCCATAATATAAAGTAACCCTGTCACCCTCCACAATACTGCCATCTGTAAAGACCACATTCCCGAAAAATCCGTTCTTCTCGTAGGAAGCAGTGGGTTCCATAATAGGACCGGTTGTACGTGCCAGGACTTTCCAAGGCTGATCGGCATCAAGCAACATAGCACCCAGCCTATAACAATTAGAAGCATCGGCGCCATGATAGATTTCAAGCCATCCCTTATCTGTCTTAATAGGAGGACCACCCGCACCTATCCTTTCAGAATCCCACAACCGTGGTCGTGTTGTAGCCAGACAACGGTGATTTCCCCAATGAACACGATCAGGACTTTCAGCTATCCACATATAATTACCGCCTAATTCGGGACTGCTCGGACGATGAAGGGCATAATACATCCCCCCTATCTTATCTTCAAATAAAGCACAGTCCTTATTATGAGGCGGGAAGATCATTCCCTTATGGCTAAAATGCCGGAAATCTGTCGTCTGCATCAAACCGACACCAACAGCTACAGGAGAAACCTCCGTGAAGGTGAGGAAATAGCCATCCTTCATCGTCGCCACACGACAATCTTCTATCCCAAAGGATTCAAGAGGCCGGCTGCCAAAGATCGGTGGATAGTCGGGATCTTCCCGGAAATGCACTCCGTCATCACTCCATACGAACCTCAAATAAGAAAGTGTCGTCAGATAATCCGTCCCCCGGTAATTAATTACCCGTGGATCAGAAGCATCCAACTCAGGATCATCCTTATCAAACTCCAAGACCTTAAAACAGCCTTTGTCATACACCGGGAAACTTATTTTCCCCGTCTGCTGGCGAGGACGCTCGGCGACCCTTAAAAGTAATCCGATACGATTGCCATACCTAAATACGCCGGGATTCAACAAACAAGAGATTTCCATTCCCTTAATATAAGGTTGCAAATCAGATGGACGTAAAATAGGGTTTTGTTTACATCTTTTAGCTATATCCATTGTATACTATTTAATTGTGTTTATCATCAATATTCTGCTTTCCGCTCACAAATTTAAGAAATTGAGAAACAGCTTATGTCTATGCAAACATCAAAAGGGTATACAGCGTAACCAAATTTTCGATCCGACAGAAAAGCATATAGTTTTGGTATTATAGTATACAACTCTATACCTTTCCACCTGAATACAAGGCAAAAATATCAGCAATAAATAAAATAACCGTACTTTTTTTTATATATTTGTACCCTCTAAGAACATTGACATGAAAACACCATATACATATTATGAAAAGGAGTTTATGCGGTAAACTGCATGTATCAGTAAGTTGTATCCTTATCCTGTTCAGCTTGACTTTCTATGCTAAGGAATGGAAATACTACCACCTGGATAATGACAACGGGTTGAGTAATAGTTCCATCAATACGATATTCCAGGACCATACCGGCGTGATGTGGTTCGGCACCTGGGACGGCTTGAACAGGTTTGATGGCAATGAGTTCCGGCAATACGGGCCGGAGCATAACAATCCTCATTCTTTATCACATCCGGTAATCAGGAATATTGCAGAGGAAGACAACACCTATTTATGGATAGTAACCGACCGTGGGCTAAACCGTTTCAATATCAAAAGCGGGAATGTTGACAGATATTATCTTCAGAACAGGAAAAATTATATTTACAAAGAAAATGAATTCAAATGTGTGGCAAACAAGAGAAAGGGGATCATCGCAACTTTAGAAAGCAATAAGTTTTATAAATTTAATCCCCAAGCCAAGCATTTCGACAAATTAAGAATGCCTTATCTGCATATCAGTGAAATAGAAAATCTGTTTTTCGATGCCCACGGCTTTTTATGGATTCAAGGCAATAAAAGATTATACAAGGTCAACATCGGAAGGAATGGATCTTGTAGGCTCATAAACATCATAAATCCAGCGAAGGGGACAGAACGGGTTCATTTTGACGGGAAACGGTATATATGGGCACAAGCCGGAAAAAGGCTTTATAAATATGACACGTTCACAAAAGGCAAGGGTTTCACGGTCACCCCGTGGAGCATAGAGGGCACATTAAATGCCGTATGCATAACTACGAAGGCCATCTATGCAGGAACGACTGACGGATGCTGGCAGTTATCCGGCAACAAGAAAGAGGGTCTGATCACGGGAGTATCCGTTTTATCCTTATATGCCGGGGAAAGGGACATCCTGTGGATCGGTACCGATGGTCACGGGATATATGAATATTACCGGCACTCGTCCTTTATCCATAAAATAACGCTAAACGATGGAAAAGTACCTGTCAATTTCCCGGTCAGATCCATCCTCCTCGACCGAAAAGACAACCTATGGATAGGAAGCAAAGGAGGAGGGCTGGCATGCATGACGATCAACAAAGAAAAGAAATTTCAAAAAAGAGGAGATTATAACGTAGGACCGGGCAAAACCAATAATTCAGTATTATCACTTTGTAATGGAACAAGGGGAAGGATATGGATCGGCACAGATGGCTATGGCCTTCTGATGGGTAAAGAGGGGCTGCCGGGAATAAGGCCGGTAAAGTTCCGCTCGGCGGCAGACAGAGAAAAAGTCTATTCTATATACGCAATTATCCAAGACGGCGAAAGGGTCTTATACGTTGGCAGCAGCGGAGGAGGACTCCTGAAACTACTCCTTGATCCTCAAGGAGAATCGGTCATACAGGTGAAAGAATATCTTAACGACAGAAGAAGGAACACCATAGAAAGTAATATTGTGTACTCGATCATAAATGATGGCCATTATTTATGGATCGGGACACGTGGTGGAGGCCTTGAACGGTTTGATAAGAAAGCACAAACCTTTACGACATTCTATAACACCATGAGCAGCAACAGCCTAAGCAGTGATGACGTAATATCCCTGTTAAAAGACCGGCAGGGACGAATATGGGCAGGAACCACTCAAGGGTTGAACCTGATGGTGATAAGAAACGGACAGATAAGATTCAGATGTATTGACAAACGCAACGGACTAGCAAACGCAAATATCCATGGCATCCAAGAAGATCGCTCCGGAAATATCTGGGTGAGCACCAGCAAAGGGTTAGCCAGAATCAGCAGGCGCAATTTCAAAGTAATCAATTTCAATTATAAAGACGGATTACAGGGGAATGAATTTTCAGATGGAGCCAGCTATGGGACGAAAGATGGCAAGCAATTATATTTCGGGGGCACCAACGGACTGAACGTCATCTATCCCTCTCTAATGGAAAAGGACAATTTTATGCCCCGGATCGTTCCAGACAGAGTCTGGATCGATAATGAAATAAAATGTTTCTCAAAAACGATAGACGCAAATTATAATACAGGATCCATACGGCTTTCATTCTCAATATTGGACTATATTGACAATGATAAATGCCGGCTTGCTTACCATTTAACCCGCAAGACTCTATTTGGAAAAGAAAACCAACCCTGGATTTTCCTGAATAACAACAACAAGGAAATTATACTGAACAAACTCCCTCCCGGGACGTACCTGCTAAGTGTCATACAAAGCAACGCCAATCAGAAATGGTCCTCACATCCATATACCTTACGCATTGTCGTCCATTCTCCATTATGGCTGCAATGGTGGGCGATCCTCATTTATATCCTGCTTGGTGCAGGAATAATCCGATGGGTCTATCATTCCAAAAAAGCAAAGCTCATCATCAAGCATAAACTGGAGATGCAGGAGCAACAGCAGCAGCAACGCGAGGACATCCACCATGCAAAGTTAAGATTCTTCACCAATGCCACACATGACTTCTCTAATTCAATTACCTTAATCTATGGAGCAGTAGAAAAATTAAAGAAGAACAAGATCATGTCGAAGCTTGACAGAGGCATGATCAGTGTCATCGATAAAAACACGAACATCATGGATAAGCAGATCCAGCAACTTACCGAATTTCAAGATATAGAGACCAAAAGCATAGAGATTTTCCTCGAAGAAGTTAATATAGCAGAACTTGAAAAATACATATTAGACAATTTCATTGATCCTATACAAATCAAAGGAATCAACCTGTCTTTCAAGGCTGCACCTCCGGTGCTGTGCTGGTCCACAGACAGGAGCATATTGGAAAAAATCACTTACATTATCTTTTCAAACGCAGTGAAATCGACCATCAAAAACGGTCAGATGATCATCCTATCAAGAGTTTATAAACAAGAGCTCATCATCGAATGTACCTATGAAGGTATGGGGCCGGATCCGGAAGATCTGGCAAATATATATAACAAATATACAGCATTGGATAAATTTGAAAAGGATATGTCAAACGGCAGCAAATCTTACGACTCCATCGGGTTAGCCGTTTGCAATGACTTAATCAAGATATTGGATGGAACATTTTCCATAGATACAAAGGGGACCAGTACGGTATTCACGTTAACACTTCCCCGGAAGATGAAGGCTTCTTCTAATCCTCCGGTGCTGATGCAAGAGAGCAGAAAAGACACCGTTGCGACCATCTTTACTGAAAAACTGAAAAAGATACTGATCGTCGAAAAGCAAAAAGAGATGGCGGATTTAATAAAAGACGCTCTTCAGGAACGATATGATGTCTTCGTAACCTCAACGGACAAAGAGTCAAAAGACCTCATAGAAAAGACCTCCATGAATCTGATCATTTATGATCTATCTTCAGACGTGAAGGCAGAGGAATTGATCAATGACGTGAAAAATGGCAACGACACGAAATATATTCCGATCATCGTCTTATCATCAGACCCCAGTACGGAAAACCATATTAAGATCCTGGAAAATGGAGCCAGTATGTTTATACAAAAACCTTTCTATCCCAGTTATTTGCAGGCGGCAGTGAGAAGAATTCTTCAAGAGAATGATCTGATGAAGAACTTTTCCAGTTCGCCATTGGCTTTTCGTGAGAAGTATGACAATATCTCTGTCACAGAACAGGACAAAAAATTCCTTAAACAGAGCATAGAAGTAATCAGCAGAAATTTCAGCGATGAAGATTATGATCAGAACACCCTTTCTAAGGATCTTACCATAAGCCGCACACAACTTTACCGGAAGATGAAAAGATTAACAGGTATGACGCCGGGAGACTTTATCCGCACTTATCGCATGAAACAGGCAGAAAGGATGCTCATTCAGTCCGACCATACCGTTTCTGAAATCATTGTTGCATGTGGATTCCGGAACCGGGCATACTTTTACAGGAAATTTACGGAAATACATAATTGCTCTCCTAAAGATTTCAAGGAGCAGAAAGGAGAAGGACAGGCATAATCTGAAACGTCCGAGCTCTCCGCCTGCCCCCATTATAACCTGCCCCCATTATAAAATGATCATGATATGATACGTCTTATTATGCTGACTGATTTTACAGAGGCCTTTTCCCATCGGCTCCTGTATGGAATTCTCCAATACTCCAAAGAACGCCAGGAGCAACGCTGGGTTGTTTGCCGCATGCCCCCTTCGTTTAAGGAGAAGCATGGCATCAAAGGTGTCCTTGACTGGGCAGAGAACTGGAATGCTGATGCTATCGTAGGTAAATTCGACCAGAGCGATGACCTCTCCTTATTTGTCCAGGCCGGTATCGTGACCTTGGCCCAGGACCATAAGCAACAGTTTGACTCTGTACCCAATGTAACCAGCGACTATCTGGCTACAGGGAGGATGGCCGCAGACTTTTTCCTCAATCGGGACTTCCGCAGTTTCGCTTTTACCGGCTACTATTCTACCATTTGGTCCGACGAACGTTACAAAGGATTCAGATCTCGTATCTTCTCCATTAATCCCGACTGCCAGTTCAGTGCTTTCTTTGACTATAACGCTGACCAGCCCTGGGAACCTGATGACAGCAAATTAATGCAGTGGTTGCGTAGTCTGCCCCGTCACACTGCCATTTTCTGCTGTGATGATCGACAAGGTTCGATGGTCTTGGAGGCATGCAACGAAGCAGGCATCAACGTTCCCTCAGAAATAGCCGTACTGGGCGTTGATAATGATGAGTTGCGGGACGAACTTTGTGAACCCACACTATCTTCAGTCAACTTGGATATAGAACGTGGAGGATATGAACTGGCAGAAATGATTGAAAATATAAAAATCTGCCATGCCAGGCATCAGAAAGATGTAATCATTCCCAACTTATCTATTGTAAGCCGGGCCTCAACCAACACGTTTGCTACAGATGATCCTTACATACAGAAAGCGATAGACTTTATTCATGGCCATCTGGAACATGCCATCTGCGTAAATGATCTGCTCCAGCATCTGCCATTATCCAGGCGCCTGCTGGAAATCAAGTTCAAACAGGCCACAGGCAGCACCATACACGATTACATTATCACAAACAGACTCAATCTCTTTGCTTCTGCACTCTTGGAAAGTTCACGTCCTATCAAAGAAATTGCGCTGGATCTCTCTTTTGAGAACTACGGTAACCTGATCCGGCTTTTCCGACAAGAAAAAGGATGTACCCCTACCGAATACCGAACAAGAAATAAACGTATGAACAAATAGGAAGAGTACGGTTAGAGGATCTTTATTTTACTGATTTCTCTAATCGGAACGATCATCTGCGAATCCCTTTATCGATTCATCTTTTTCGTTTCTTCAGGAAGAAACATTTTACGAGCATAAATAATATACGCAAAATCATATCTTAAATACGTTATTTCGTTACAAGAGATCATCATAAACAAACTATTTTTGCCATAGTAATTATCATATCTAATAATAACAAGACCTATGACAAAAAACAGGAAACTTAAAAATGCCCTCTTCGGGCTTTTTGCCAAAAGGGATTTATTAATTCTTCTGGCAGTATTCATCTCTATTGCCATTTCAGCACAAAATGAAAAAGTGATACAAGGTACTGTTACGGATTCCGGTAACAGTCCTGTAATTGGTGCCACGATCCAGCAAACAGGTACTAATAAAGGAACAGTGACCGATGTTAATGGCCATTTTTCCATTAATATCCCTATAGGCAGCATTCTGCGTATTTCTTATGTCGGTTGCATTACCCAGAACGTAAAAGTCAACTCAACAAATTTATCCATTAAATTAGTCGATCAGAATACGACACTTAATGATGTCGTCGTAATCGGCTATGGAATCCAACAAAAAAAGCTGGTGACCGGTGCGACTGTACAAATCAAGGGAGACGATATTGCTAAAAGAAATGTAATCAATCCTTTAACAGCCCTTCAAAGCAGTTCTCCTGGTGTCAGCCTGACGCAATCTTCAGGCATGCCTGGCGATGGCTATAAGATCTACATTCGGGGATTAGGCACCACCGGAGATGCTACACCTCTCTGCCTGATTGATGGAATTGAAGCAGATATCAACACCTTAAATCCTGCCGATATTGAAAGTATTGATATTCTGAAAGATGCAGCAACTGCTGCTATCTATGGTTCACGTGCAGCTAATGGGGTCATTCTCGTAACCACAAAACAGGGACATAGTGGAAAAGCCCAAATCTCTTATGACGGATACATCGGCTTGCAGAACGTATATAAAATGCCGGATCTGCTTAATGCCAAAGAGTATGCAATGATTATGAATGAAGAACGCTATGAAGACGGACTAGAGCCATACGATTTTTCAAAATTAGTTCCCGACTGGGACAAGATTGTAAATGGGAAATGGAACGGGACAAACTGGATGGAAGAAATTCGCAACAAAAATGCGTTGGAAACAAATCATACTATTAATATTACAGGCGGTACTACATACAATACCTATTCAACAGGTGTCTCCTATACTTATCAGGATGGCATTCTGGGTAAACCTTGCGAGCCTAACTTCAAGCGTTATACAGCCCGCCTAAATTCGGACAACAGTTTAATCCGTTATCACGACTTCAGTGTATTGTCTATCGGAGAACGGCTCACCTACACATTTTCCCAAAGCAGAGGTATTCAAATGGGTGACAATTTCAGCAATGATATTCGAAACATGCTCAAGACCTCCCCCTTCTTACCCGACTTAGATTCAAACGGCAACTATCACTATGCTATCCCCTGGGAAATACGAGAACCCAATCCAATTGCTTTGATGGATTATCGGAGCGGTCAGAATAAGAGTAAGTCCCATTATATCCGCGCTTCTCTATATGCCACTCTGCAACCCATCCACAATTTAAAAATCAAGACCAATCTTGGCTTTGCCCTCAGCGCAGATTCTTACCGCAGTTTCATTCCCGTTTATGATCTTTCTTCCAATCAGGAAAATGACCAGAACATCGTCAGTCAGAGTTCCGGTATTGATTACAAACTGCAGTGGGAAAATACCGCTAATTATGTTTTCAGTATCCATAAGAACCATCATTTTGATGTCCTTGCAGGTCAAAGCATTGAAGCTGACGGACTTGGAGACGGAATGGAAGGTTCAAACACCAATAGCATCTTCAATGATTTCAAGCATGCTTACCTAAAAAACACGCCCATCATTTCCTCTCGTACCACCCTTTCAGGTTATCCTGAAGGAAAGACGACCCTTGCCTCTTTCTTCGGGCGCATCAACTATGATTATCTTGATCGTTACATGGCAACTGTCGTTCTACGTGCCGATGGGTCAAGCAAGTTTGCTAAGGGCCATCAATGGGGATATTTCCCCTCCGTATCTGCAGGTTGGACCATCACGGAAGAACCCTTTATGGCTAAAGTAAGAAGATGGATGGATTTCTTTAAGATTCGTGCCAGTTGGGGACAAAACGGAAACCAGAATATCCCCGGATACCAATACCTTTCCACCTACGCGTTCAGTGGCGCAGATTATACCTTCGGACCCGACAAGTCTGTTCTTACAAATGGAGCTTACGCAGATATTCTTGCAAATCCTGATATTACGTGGGAAACTTCCGAGCAAACGGATATTGGTTTTGATTCCAGATTCTTCGACAGTCGTTTCGGAGCTACTTTTGACTACTATATCAAGAAAACAAAAAATTGGCTGGTACAAGCCCCCATTCTTGCGACAGCAGGTACAAATGCGCCCTATATTAATGGTGGTGACGTTAAAAACACCGGTATCGAACTTTCTCTTTCATGGAATGACCATGTATCAGCCTTCCATTATGGAGCAGAATTCAATTTTGCCTATAACAAAAATGAAGTAACTCGTATTGCCAATGGAGAAGGAATCATCCATGGTGAAGAAAATGTCTTGAGTCAGGCAACTGATGAGATGTACCGTGCACAGGTAGGCAAACCTATAGGTTTCTTCTATGGTTTCAAAACAGCCGGAATTTTCCAAAACCAGCAAGAGATAGACAACTATAAGGGAGCAAAACTGGATGATGCCCGTCCCGGAGATGTCATCTGGGTAGATACCAATCATGATGGCAAGATTGACCTCGATGACCGGACAATGATCGGTGATCCGCATCCTGACTGTACACTTGGACTGAATCTCAACGCCTCGTGGCAAGGATTTGATCTGAATGCATCACTCAATGGAGTCCTCGGCAACCAGATCATGAAATCATATAGGTCTTTTGTCGACTATCCTACCGATAATTTTACAACTGACATCTTAAAGCGTTGGCATGGAGACGGCACCTCAACAAGATGGCCCAGACTAACTTCCGGAACCTCAAATAATTGGCAATGGATATCAGATCTGTTTATGGAAAACGGAGACTATCTGAGGATGCAAAATATCTCTATTGGATACGACTTCAAATATCTCTTCCATAAGATTCCTTTTCAGCAATTGCGTTTCTATTTTTCAGCAAACAATCTCTTTACAATCACGGGGTATTCCGGAATGGACCCGGAAGTCGGATATGGAGGTTCTAACTCCTGGTCTTCCGGTATAGACCTTGGATTCTATCCTTGCCCCCGTACTTATATGTTTGGTTTTGACATTAAACTTTAGGAAATTATGAAAACTAAAAATATACTATTACTGATCTTCTCCGTGCTGGCACTCACCGCCTGTAATGACTTTTTGAATACAGACGACCTTACTAGGAAAAATTCTGCTAATTTCCCCAAAACAGAATCTGATGCCCAGCAATCACTGGCAGGTTGTTATGCCATGCTGCGCTATCAGACTTCTGGAAATGAGGCACAGAACCAGATGATTGTTTCAGAAATATTATCTGATGATCGTTTTGCAGGAGGGGGACCTGATGATGCTTTCCTGCATGCCGTGGATCACCTCAGCAAATATGGGAATAATATGTTCGAAGAGATTTGGAAAGATTGCTATGCTGGCATCCACCGTTGTAATATGCTTATTGAGTCTATCCCTAATATCAGCTTCTCAAGTAATGACTCTCGGAATCAGATAGATGGAGAAGCCCGTTTTCTAAGAGCTTATTACTATTTCTGTCTCTGCGAAACCTTTGGTAATGTTCCTTTGATCACAACATCCTTGTCAAAAGAGGATCCTCCACAGGCTACCCCAGAACAACTCTATAGTCAGATTGGTAATGATTTAACTACGGCCATCAAGGATCTTCCAACGACTAAAGCTCCAGATATTCCTGCCAGCCAGTTGGGACATGCCACGAGATGGGCAGCAGAAGGTATGCTTGCCCGCGTATTCCTTTTCTACACAGGTTATTATAGCCAGACTTCCCTTCCTGCACCAGACAAGGGAGCAGTTACAAAAGATGAGGTCATCACAGACCTGAAAGATTGTATTGATAACAGTGGCCACAAACTAATGCCAGACTTCCGTAACCTGTGGCCCTATTCAAATTCCTATACAAAACCTAACTATCCTTATTCCATGGCTAATGACCTCAACTGGTACGGAGAGGATGGAGGAAACCTCGAAACAATATTTTCCATCCGCTATAGCGCGAAAGCCAGTTGGGATGATCAAAGTAGCTGGCGTAGTAATCAGGTTGACCTGTTCTTTTCACCCAGAGAGTCCGACGGAAGTGTAGAAAATAATTTCCCGCTTGGCATAGGATGGGGTGCCGGAACCATCAGTCCGAAGATGATCGAAGAATGGGAAACCGCTGAACCAAAAGATATACGTCTGAAAGCCTCTGTATTCGATGTGTCTGAAGAAGCGCCAAATTATGTCTGGGGAGCGGATAAACAACAGGACGAGACTGGCTATTGGGAAAAGAAATACTGTGCCATCAATGTAAAAACCGTTCAGGACGGAGATACAATCTATGAAAACTTTGCCCGCAGGATATATCCAGATCTGAGTACTGATTATCAACTCAATAATATTCAGGATATCGTCGTGCTACGCTATGCAGATATTCTCTTGATGTATAGCGAACTGACCCATACCACAGGAGGCATCAATCAAGTTCGGGCAAGGGTACATTTAGCACCTGTGGCCAATTATACGGATGCGGCTTTACGCAATGAACGCCATTGGGAGCTTGCCTTTGAAGGGCTGCGCTGGTATGACCTGCTGCGATGGCACATTGCAGCAGATGCTTTACAAAAAGAAGATGGAACAGATGTAGAGGAAAATGGTGTCAAGACAAAAATAGATATGTCTGATATTGGGCAGCGGGTTAAAGATACGGGGGGATTCATGCAGATTCCTCAGACACAGATTGATCTGTCTAATGGTGTCCTGAAACAGAATAAAGGATGGTAAAAACATTCACCATAAAAGTAAAACCGATAATAGAAGGATTCATTATGAAAAAAATAATAATCATTGCAACTTGTATAGTTGGCCTCTTTTGTGCCTGTAATCCAATTACTGATGAGACCTCACTAGGAGGTGTAACCAAAGAGAGCGATTTAAAACTGAAAGTTTATGCCACATCATCGGGGGGAAATCAAATTGTCATGGTCAATAAGACAAAAGGAGTTGGTTCCTATTGGGACTATATTGTGGGCAAATCTTCCCGCGACTCCGTTACAGCTTCTCTTCCCTTCCTCGGCCAACAGGACATTAAATTTACGGGGCTTTGTGACGGTGGCACTGTCAGTACGACAAGAACCGTCAATATTACAAGAATAGATCATCCTGTAGATTCCACCTGGGCACTTTTTGCAGGAGAAACTGCTACAGGGAAAAAATGGGTATGGGACGATACTGTTGACGGCTGTTATGGTGACGGTGGCTGGGAAGCAGAATTTGTACCCGATTGGGATCCCGTCCCTATCAGTCAGACAGAAGATCCCGGTGGATACATGGTTTTTGATCTGAACGGAGGACCTAATTTTACTTGTTATGACAGTACAGGGAAAATTATCGGAAAGGGCACGTTCTCATTCGATATGACCAATAAAATTAATAATACTGATGACGGATCACAATGGTCAACAGGAGAACTGACATTATCGGGCGCTACCGTACTCAATGGACATTTATACGGAGATACGGCTCCTGTATACCGTTTTTGTATTCTATCGCTTACCGATAACAAGATGACCCTCTGTGCAGCTCCTGCTAACGCTGTAGGCTGGGATAGCGGGACCTTCTGGTTATTTAAATGCAAAAACGAATGATTTACAAATCGATTATTAAAATTTAGATCTATCTTGTATTGGATGGTATGGAGAATTAACAACTATTAATCAGGAATACAATGAAAACAGTTATCGACTTGGGAGGTACATCTATACGTGCCATGCGCATAAATGGCGACACGCCTATGGGAAATATAAAAAAGATAAGATGTCATTCGGATGGAAACGTTGATGATGTTATTAAGCAAATAGAAGATCTTATCGAATGTCTTTCCACGGAGAATGTCTCTCAGATAGGTATCGCCGTCCCCTCTGTAGTGGATATCAATAAGGGCATCGTTTATAACGTCACAAATATTCCCTCGTGGCACGAAGTACATCTAAAAGATATTATCCAACAGCATTTCGGTATTGAGACACATGTAGACAATGATGCTAACTGCTTTGCTTTAGGTGAACAATATTATGGCGAAGGACAAGACTTCAGCAACTTTATAGGCATCACATTAGGTACCGGTTTGGGATCAGGCATCATCATCAACAAAGAACTGTACAGGGGAAACAATGCAGATGCGGGTGAGATCGGTGCTTTACCTTATTTAAATGCTGACTTTGAGCACTATACCAGTAGCCTTTTCCTAGCACAAAGGTCCACACTGACAGGAGAGCAACTTGCAGAGGCAGCTGCAGAAGGTAATGGGTCAGCTTTGTCTATATGGAATGAGTTTGGGCAACATTTAGGGCATCTCCTTCAAGCCGTTCTCCTGACGTATGATCCGGAAGCTATCATATTAGGAGGAGGACTAAGTCATGCAGCTTTTTTATATGAGCCCCAGATGAGGGAATCATTAGCAGATGGTTTCCCATATCCAAATACTCTTAGGCACATACATATTATCTTTACAAAATTGCAGAATGCAAATTTATTAGGAGCTTCAAAACTTTGATAAAGAATGATCTTAAAGTTTTCAAGAAATGAACAAACAAATATATAATGAAAAATTACTTTTACTTATCATAGGCATTCTTTTTCTTACACCGGCCTCTTCTCATTCAAGGATTTTTTCCATGCATCAAGGATGGACAGTCACAGAAGGTGAGAAAAAATATAAAGCGACGATACCTACAACAGCCATGGGGGTTCTGATAAAGAATGGGCTCTATCAAAATATTCTTTCCGGTTTAAACTACAATAAAATTGATAAGACCGAATTCAATCACCCCTGGATCTTTTCAAGGAATTTCGACCTGCCGGCTTTGACATCCGATCAGAGGATCCTGCTTCAAATTTCAGGAATAGATTATCGGGCTGATATAAAAATTAACGGGCACCTTGTAGCTTCACATGACACTTTAGAAGGTCCCTTCAGGCACTTTCTATTGGATATTACACCTTCCGTAAGAAAGAAAAACCGTATCGATATAACGGTTTACCGCGCCCAAGACGGAGATCCGAACTATGGCTATGCAGACTGGAATATCCGGCCAGCAGATGAAAGTATGGGTATTACTCGAAACATAAACTTGATAATAGCCGATCGGGTAGTTATTGAACATACAGCAGTCTTTTCCAAGGTCAATACAGTAACCCTATCGAAAGCTGCTCTTACCATAACGACCACCCTCAGGAACGTCACAGGGAAGAAACTGCTCGGACTTCTTGAAGGCTCATTTGAGGCTGGAAAATTCAGGGTACCGGTTGTTCTTCAACCTCACCAGGAACGTACCATCACCCTTGATACTTCTGTCCTTCCCATCCTTAATATAGATCATCCAAGGCTATGGTGGTGTACAGGAATGGGAGAACCGGAACTTTATCATCTCCGGTTAAGGTTCGTGGCGAGTGGAGAAACGCTCGATAGCAAGAATTGCACCTTTGGTATCAGACAAATAGACAGTTATCTGACAGAAGACGGCTATCGGGCATTTTTACTCAATGGACGTAAAGTAATGATCAATGGAGGCGGATGGACAGATGATATTTTCATGCAGGACACACCGGAATCATACCGCCAGCAAATGATAATGATTCATGACATGGGACTTAACACCATCAGAATGGAAGGCTTCTGGGGTACCTGTGATCAAGCCTTCTCTATCTGTGACAGTTTAGGACTCATGATTATGGCAGGCTGGAGTTGTCAATGGGAATGGAATGCAGATCTACATTCCGGGGTACAGAATGAACATAGTAGTATACCTGACACTCCGGAGATGAAACGTCTACTGACGCTTTCACTACGAGATCAAGTACTGGCTCTTCGGCAACATCCGTCAATCATCTGTTGGTTCATTGGTAGTGATAAATGCCCTTACACCTCTTGGGAACAATCTTATCATGAAATGTTGAATGGCCTTGATGACCGGCCCCTGCAGATTAGTGCCGCCAATAGAACGAGTGAAATTTCAGGGCCATCCGGTGTGAAGATGACCGGCCCTTACGAATATGTCGGTCCGTCTTACTACTTCACCGATCATAAGTCCGGGGGAGCTTTCGGCTTTAATACTGAGACCAGCATCGGTGCATCCATGCCCGTACAAGAAGATGTGGACCGGATCGTTGGAAAAGATGAGGACTGGCCTGTGAAAGACAACATTTACTACAACTATCATTGCACTGCATCAAGCATTGCCATGAAAGATTTAAATGTAATAAGTTCCGTAATACAAAATCGTTTCGGGGAAATCGGTAATCTCAGGAAATATCTTCAATGTGCCAACTTGCTTTCTTATGAAAGCACTCAAGCCATGTATGAAGCATACCGTACGGCAGAACCTCTTACAACAGGGATCATACAATGGAAATTAAATTCAGCCTGGCCATCTTTCTACTGGCAACTATATGACTACTACGGCGTGCCTACTGCGGCCTATTATGGTACGAAAAAGGCAAATCAAGTCTTTCAGCTAACTTATAATTATGGTTGCCATAAAGTCTATGCAGTCAATAAATCTTTAAAAGATGTAACAGGCAATGCACAAATGAAGTTTTATGACCTTCACTCTCATCTCATAAAGAATCTGGTCAAGAAAATAACCCTGTCCCCCCATCATCCCCAAGAAGTTTTCGATCTGAATGACATTAAAATGAACGGTGAACTTTTTCTGAAACTGACAGACCAAAATGGTGTAACATCCCGAGGAGAATATTGGGTTCCTGCAGATAGTGATACATACGATTGGAAAAAGGGAAACTGGTATATTACACCTATTCTTCATTATGCATCCTATCAAGCACTTTTATCTTTGCCTTCAAGTCAACTGAAAATTTCGACTTCAACCTATAATGGAGAAATAAGCGTAAAGATTCACAACTCTGATAAAAACTTGGCCTTCTTTATTGAATTGGTATTACTTAATGCCAAAGGGCTTCCTGTTCCCTATAGCAGATGGTCAGACAACTATTTTACACTTTCTCCTGGTCAAACTCGAAACTTCAGTTGTATATACCCCGGAAAATCCATCCCATCTGCCATAATGATCCGCCCCTGGAACAGCAAGCCACTAACAGTATTACTCAAAAAGAATAAATGGCAAAGTAAAACTAATGATCATCCACTATATGACAACTAAATCATTATTATTCAACTATCCAGAAGAGATTTATCCGACAGTTTTCACCAAAATTGAACATCATCAATTAAATAGAAATTGACGATGATCTGAACTCTCAAAATTCATTTATATATTTTTAAGTATTAAAATCATTTAAAATCGAAATATAGAATCGTACTTCCTTATATTTTTGTAAATTTGTAACAAGAAAATTTAATCCTAATCATTCATGAAAAAAATAATCATAATAATGGCAAGTCTACTGTTGACGACTACCTTATTTGCCGAAAACAAAGCAGATTATCGGGTGGTACCCCTACCCGAATCAATTGTTATGGTCAATAAAACTCCCTTTTTATTGAGTTCACAAACCGCTATTGTCGTGCCCCCAGGCAATGAAGACTTATTCAGGGACGGAAAATTCCTTGCTGAATATATCGGAGAAACAACAGGGATACGACTCTCCGTAACTTCCGTAAAGAGTAAGAATGCCATACATCTGGACCTCAACAAAAAGATCACGAATAAGGAGGGTTATACCCTGTTGGTCGATCATAAAGGAGTGACAATCTCCGGACAGACCCCCGCAGGGGTCTTCTACGGGATTCAGACTTTACGCAAGTCTCTGCCGGTAGACACGACCTTAACATCCATAGACTTGCCGGCAGTAAAAATCAGTGATGCGCCGCGCTTCACCTATCGGGGGATGATGCTGGACTGTGGACGCCATTTCTTCCCGATCTCCTTTATCAAGAAATATATTGACCTTCTTGCCTTGCATAATATGAATGTCTTCCACTGGCATCTCACTGAAGACCAGGGCTGGCGCATCGAAATCAAGAAATATCCTAAACTCACGGAAATCGGCTCCCATCGCGATCAGACGGTCATCGGGCGGAACAGTGATGTGTATGACGGAACACCCTACGGGGGATATTATACACAGGAGCAAGCCCGTGAGATTGTCAAATATGCTGCGGACCGATATATTACAGTAATCCCGGAAATCGACATGCCGGGGCACATGCTTGCCGCCCTTGCTTCCTACCCGGAACTGGGATGTACCGGCGGGCCATATAAGGTGGGACAATCTTGGGGTGTGTTCAAAGATGTCCTGTGTGTGGGAAACCCAAAAGTCTATACTTTTGTGGAAGATGTACTGGACGAAATCCTTGCCATTTTCCCATCCAAGTATATTCATATCGGAGGGGATGAAACACCCACTGACAGATGGAGCCATTGCCCGAAATGTCAGAAAGTCATGGAGGACAATCATTTGACCCTGAACACTCTTCAGGGATATTTCACAAACCGCATAGAAAAGTACCTTAATTCCAAGGGCCGCATAATGATCGGCTGGGATGAGATCCTCGGAGGGCATCCCAACAAGTCAGCAGTAGTGATGTCCTGGCGTGGCGCTGAACCGGGCACACAGGCTGCAAAGTTAGGGCATGATGTGATCATGTCACCTACCGATAATGACTACTTCGACCATTACCAGACCAACAACACATGGAATGAGCCATTGCTCATCGGTGGTTATCTGCCTGTTGAAAAGACCTACAGTTTTGAACCTTATGCCGATCCCAAAGATACCGAGGCCAACAAGCATATCCTCGGTGTACAGGCTAACCTATGGTCAGAATATATTACCTGTCCGCAGCTTGCCGAATACCAGATTCTCCCCCGCATGGCTGCCTTGTCCGAAGTGCAGTGGATGCAACCTCAAGCCAAGAACTTTCAGGATTTCAAGAACCGATCTATAAAAATGAAGGATCTGTATGATGCTTATGGCTTGACTTACGCCAGATACCTTTGGGAGAAAACAGACAAGAAATAAGAGGAACACGCACAGAACATTTAAGAGTCATTCATTACCTGACAGGTGTTTATCTTAACCAATTCGTCAGGAAATCAACGGTTCTTCCCACAGATATAACTTTCTGAACAGATATAAACACAAAACGTAAAAGGAAGAAAACAACTAAATAGAGTATTTTAACAAACACAACATCATGAGATTAATTATTGAGAGCAGCTACGAAACCCTATCCCGATGGGCAGCTAACTATGTCATTGACAGAATAAATGCAGCCTCACCTACTGCGGAGCATCCATTTGTATTAGGACTGCCTACCGGATCTTCACCGGAAGGTATGTATGCCGACTTGGTAAAGGCGAACCAGGAAGGGCGTGTCACTTTCAAACATGTCATCACCTTCAACATGGATGAATATGTAGGTTTACCGGAATCACATCCCCAGAGTTATCATTCTTTCATGGCCCATCATCTTTTTGATCATATTGACTGCCCGAAAGAAAACATTCATATTCTTAACGGTAACGCAAAGAACTTAGGTGAGGAATGTGCTGAATATGAACAGAAAATCAAAAAGGCAGGAGGCATAGACCTTTTCATCGGAGGCATCGGCCCTGACGGACATATTGCTTTCAATGAACCGTTCTCTTCTCTTCACTCACGCACACGCATTAAGACCCTGACTACTGACACGATCATTGCCAACAGCCGTTTCTTCGATAATGACGTGGCCAAAGTACCTAAACATGCTTTGACAGTAGGTGTGGGAACAGTAATGGCAGCAAGAGAAGTCTTGATCCTTGCCAATGGCCATAACAAAGCCCGTGCTGTCCAGGCAGCCGTTGAAGGACCGGTAACCCAGGCCTGGACCATCTCGGCATTGCAGACACATCCTCACAGCATAATCGTGGTAGATGAAGCCGCCACAGATGAACTGAAGCATGGCACTTACAAATATTTTAAAGATATTGAGAAGGACAATTTATAACTAATTGACAAGGAAAAGACTAAATAGGAATGAATGAAGACGGGTAAAAGATTCTCTGTTTTTACCCATCTCTCTGATAATTCTATTCTCATTGTTTTAACGACCTATCATAAAACCAAACATCAACTATGAGTTTAAACTTAAATTTGAGTTCCAGGATCGTACTTAATAAAGTACCAAAAGAATTTTATAATCCCAAAACAGCTGTAGAACGTTCAGAACTTACCCAGAGGGAAAAAATCCCAACAAGTATATTCCCGAGTGAGGAAGAGGGTACCAAGCGTATTGCAGACGCAATAGAAACTGAAATCAAATCACAGGCAAAGTTAGGAAAAGATTGTGTGCTCGGACTCGGTACAGGACAGTCTCTGACCCATATCTATGAGGAACTTGTCCGCCGTCACCAGGAAGAGAAACTAAGTTTCAAGAATGTCGTAGTCTTCAATGCTTACGAATACTTTCCGCTCAATGGGAACAAGCACAGCAGTATCCAGCAGTTGCGTGAACGCTTTTTCAATAAAGTAGATATACCGGAACAGAACATCTACTCTTTAGACGGAACGATTCCTCAAGATAAAGTTCAGGAACAATGCCGCCTTTATGAGCGGCGTATCCAAGATGTGGGAGGAATAGATATTATGCTGTTAGGTATAGGCCGCAGCGGGAACATTGCCGCAAATGAACCAGGCAGTATGATGACCTCTGCAACCCGGCTGATCCTTATTGATGCCATGTCCCGCCAGGAGATGACCATGAGCTTCGACGGTCAAAACCAAGTTCCGCCCTGTTCCATTACTTTAGGGATCGGAAACATTCTGGCTGCAAGAAAAATATTCCTGGTCGCCTGGGGTGATGACAAGGCAGATATCATCAAGAATACGGTTGAAGGTCCTCTTAAGGATACCATCCCTGCCTCGTATCTGCAAACACATAATGATGCTCATGTGATCGTAGACCTGGCAGCTGCTGCCAAACTCACACGACTGGAGCACCCATGGCTGGTGACATCTTGTGAATGGAGTGATCAGATGATACGTGCTGCCTTGGTCTGGTTATGCGGTGTAACTCACAAGCCGATTCTTAAATTAACCAACAAGGACTATAACCAAAACGGGCTCTCTGACCTGCTGGCTTTATATGGATCCGCTTACAATGCCAACATCAAAATATTCAATGACTTACAGCACACCATCACCGGATGGCCTGGAGGCAAGCCTAATGCAGATGACACCTATCGTCCGGAACGGGCAAAACCTTTCCCCAAACGTGTGGTAGTGTTCTCTCCGCACCCGGATGATGATGTAATTTCCATGGGAGGAACCATACGCCGGTTGGTCCAGCAAGGACACGAAGTGCATATCGCTTATGAAACATCCGGCAACATCGCTGTCAATGACGAAGAAGTGACCCGGTTTATGCACTTCATCAATGGTTTTAACCAAATATTCTGCGGTGATAAGGACCAGGTCATCAAAACCAAATATCAAGAGATCAAGAAATTCCTGGCAAACAAGAAAGAAGGAGATATTGATACGCGTGATGTCCTGGACATCAAAGGACTCATCCGGCGCGGAGAGGCACGCACGGCATGTACCTATAATGGAATACCCCTTGATCATGTCCATTTCCTCGACCTTCCATTTTATGAAAGTGGCCGTGTAGAAAAACTGCCTATGACCATCAAGGATGTGGATATTGTCCGGAAATTCCTGCAACAGGTACAGCCCCACCAGATCTATGTGGCCGGTGACCTTGCTGATCCTCATGGTACTCACCGCAAATGTACGAATGCCGTATTGGCTGCCATTGACCTCGAAGAACAAGAGCATGCTAAATGGCTCAAAGACTGTCGCGTCTGGATGTATCGTGGTGCATGGGCTGAATATCCTGTAGAGAATATAGAGATGTGTGTGCCGATGAGTCCTGAAGAACTTCGTGCAAAGCGCAACGCCATCTTAAAGCATGCTTCACAAGGAGATTCTGCTCCATATCTGGGCAATGACGAACGGCTTTTCTGGCAACGGGCTGAAGACCGTAACCGTGCGACGGCTAAACTCTATGATGATCTGGGACTGGCATGCTATGAGGCCATGGAAGCTTTCGTGGAATACCACCCACAGACCTACGACAAATAACCAAAAGGTTCAATTCTTAAATCATGTTGTCTTGGCAGTTAGCACTGCCAAGACCTCTTGTTTTCTATAGCTGAGATTCCTATTCAAATGTCACTCGTCTTGATGAAAGACCAAGAAGGGGAATCTATCATCAACTTTTTTAATTCCATAACAAATATCTAACATACAGATTATGACTATCCAATCCACAAAGCCATATATAATCGGACTTGATCTGGGAGGGACTAATTCGGTCTTCGGAATCGTAGATTCCCAAGGAAAGATCATTGCCAGTACCTCCATCAAGACACAAGCCTACAACAAAGTAGAAGACTATCTGCAGGCATCTATCGCCGCTCTTCAACCAATGATAAAATCCGTTGGCGGGATCGGGGAAATCCAATCCATGGGCATAGGAGCCCCCAAAGGTAATTTCTATCACGGAACGGTAGAATATGCAGCCAACTTGGTCTGGGCGCATGACCGTATCGTCCCTCTGGCACAATTATTCTCTGAACATCTGGATCATATCCCCGTAGCGTTAACGAATGATGCCAATGCAGCAGCCTTGGGTGAGATGACCTATGGTGTGGCACGGGGAATGAAAAATTTCATTGATATCACATTGGGTACAGGTGTAGGATCCGGTATTGTAGCCAACGGCCAACTCCTATATGGGTGCGATGGATTTGCTGGCGAACTGGGACATACCATCATGGATTTCAGCAAAGATGCCCGTTTATGCGGCTGTGGCCGCAGAGGTTGCCTGGAAACTTATTGCTCTGCAACGGGAGTAGTCCGGACAGCACTCGAATTCTTAAAGACCAGTACAGAAGCAAGTTTGCTACGCCATCTCAAACCGGAAGAGTTAACCTCACTCGATGTCAGCCTCGCCGCAGAGAAAGGCGATCCACTTGCACAACGGGTATATGATTTTACTGGAGCCATGCTCGGAAAGGCTTGCGCTAATTTTACGACCTTCTGCAGCCCGGAAGCCTATGTCTTTTTCGGTGGTCTCACTAAGGCCGGTGATCTACTCATGAAACCGCTTCAAGAGACTTACAATCAATATGTCCTGAACATGTATAAGGGAAAGGCTAAATTTCTGATCAGCTCTCTTCCCGGAAGTAATGCTGCCGTACTTGGAGCTTCCGCTGTGGGAAGAGCATTGAACTCATAAGGTCACCCTCGCCGGCATGACCCATCAGCGTCAGCAGGTCAGACGACCATTCTTTTCCAACAGAAGACGATTCATACCCTGTCGCCTCATCAGATCCCATCAATAAAGATTATGAAAAAACTTTTTGTCCCTCAGCTTACACACATCCCGAAAAGAGCTGTAGAAATACCAGAAATATTCAATCAAGAAAACATACGATGTCAACCCATTGACATCGTAAACTGGCCCGATCATCCCCATCATCCCTCAGTTTGTTTTCGCATCGCCCATTCAGAAGATACCATATATCTCCATTATCACGTAACGGAAGATGATATACGCGCCATTGCTTCCCAGGATAATGGACCGGTCTGGGAAGATTCCTGTTGTGAGTTCTTTTCTCAGTTTGAAAAGGGTGGCATCTATTATAATATGGAATGCAACTGCATCGGGACTCTCCTGATCGGTGCCGGAACGAACCGTGAAGGACGGGAACGGGCTTCCGCAGATATTTTAAGAAGCGTAGACCGCTGGTCTTCCAACGGTCGTCATCCCTTCACAGAGCATTCAGGATCCATAACATGGGATATGGCATTGAAAATTCCTGTAAGTGCCTATTTCAAGCACCATCTGCAGTCTGTCTCAGGAACTGTTATCTATGCCAATTTCTATAAATGTGGAGATAAGTTGAAGAAGAGCCATTATCTCTCATGGAATCCCATAAGTACCCCTGCTCCCGACTTCCATCAACCTCACTTCTTCGGTGAATTAGATTTCGAATGATCCTATTCCTATCGGTCAATCACAAATACCACTTATCTTATCTTGACCACACCGTGCGATCCACGTAATCGAAGACCCGCTGTGTAGCTCCGGCCAGACTTTTCACGAATGCGCCGGCAGCTTCTCCGGCTCTTTTCAATGCAGACTGATCTGCCAGGAAAGTATTCATAACATGCTCAAAGTCTTCGTAGGAATGAATCTCAAATCCACCACCCGACCTGAGCAATCCCTGAGCCTCACGGAATTTCTTATTGTTCGGGCCAAAAATGACCGGCACGTTCCAGACCCCAGCCTCCAGAGTATTATGAATTCCAACGCCAAAACCACCCCCGATATAAGAAACATCCGCATAACGGTAGATACCTGAGAGAAGTCCGAAGCAATTTACAATCAGACATTCAGCCCGGGAGGCTTCTTCAGGAGTCGTCTCCGTATAGTAAACCGTACGCCGGTCAAGTTTGGACTGGATCTGTTCCAGATGATCATGAGATATGACATGAGGAGCGATGACCAGCCGCCAATCCCGATGTTCATTAAAGAACCGGATAAAAATATCCTCATCTGGCGGCCAACTGCTACCTGCGACGAACACCTTATACCCTTTTTTGAAAGCCTCTACGACAGGAAAAGGCTTTGCTGCCTCCTTGATCTGGAGGACACGGTCAAAACGGGTGTCACCCACAATGTCCACATCCTTGATACCGATCATCGCCAGCAAATCCTTGCTTTTCTGGTTCTGGACGAAAAGACGGGTAAAGCACTCCAGGACATGGGCATAGATACAGCCATACCATCTGAAAAAGATCTGGTTCTTGCGAAAAATACTGCTTACACTATAAGTAGGTATATTCCGCTTCTTGAGAATAGAAAGATAATTCCGCCAGAATTCATACTTGATGAAAAAGGCCATTACCGGATTTACCAATCTGAGAAAGCGCCTCGCATTCAAAGGTGTATCTAAAGGAAGATAGCAAATAATATCAGCACCTTTATAGTCCTTGCGTACCTCATATCCGGAAGGAGAAAAGAAAGTCAACAGTATTTTATATTCCGGATGGGCCTTACGAATAGACTCCATGAGTGGACGCCCTTGTTCAAATTCGCCAAGAGATGCAGCATGAAACCAGATATACTTAGCGTCAGGATCTACCTTCTCTTTGAGAATATCGAAAGTATGGTGCTCACCACGCCACATTTTCTTGACTTTCACATTGAACAGACTTTCAATAGCTACACCCAAAGAATAAAGATAGAGGAAAAAATTATACATGTCGGATTTTATTTACCTACAGTGTTTATTTCAGTATTTCTATAGCACGCCGTAAACGCCTGATGCTCTCCTCCTTACCCAGGAAGGCAGAGATATCAAACATTCCAGGACCCTTGCCTATTCCCACGAGAGCCAGGCGGAACGCATTCATCACATCCCCCAGTTTATACTCTTTCTCGCGGATCCATTCCATCACTTTAGCTTCCTGTCCTTGAACAGAAAAATCATCGATTCCCTGAAGGACATCGACCAACTCCATCATCTGTTTTGCAGAATAATCTTTCCAGCGTTTCCGCACCGTTTTAGGATCATATTCTGCGGGAGCGATGAAGAAAAAGGCACACAGAGGCCATAAGTCCTTTACAAAATCGACACGGTCCTTCATCATACGCACAACCTCCGTAATACGATCCGGAGTTTCCTTCACCCCATGTTCTGCCACAATCGGGGCGAAACTTTTCTCAATCTCCTCATCGCTCTTACGAAGCATATATTCATGATTGAACCATACTGCCTTTTGATAGTCGAATCGGGCTCCCGACTTTGAACACTTGCTAATGTCAAACAGACGGACCAGTTCATCCAATGAGAAAATTTCCTGCTCCGTTCCCGGATTCCAGCCCAGCAAAGCCAGGAAATTAATGACCGCTTCAGGAAAATAACCACTCTCCCGAAAACCGGAAGTGATCTCTCCCGTTTTGGGATCATGCCATTCCAGCGGAAATACCGGGAACCCGAGGCGGTCCCCATCCCGCTTAGACAACTTTCCTTTCCCTTCCGGTTTCAACAGAAGCGGCAGATGGGCAAAACAAGGCATTTCATCTTCCCAGCCAAAAGCACGATAGAGCAAGACATGTAATGGAGCACTCGGAAGCCACTCCTCTCCCCGGATCACATGGGTAATTTCCATCAGATGGTCATCTACGATATTCGCCAGGTGATAAGTCGGAAGTTCATCCGCACTCTTGTAAAGGACCTTATCATCAATCCTTTCACTTTTGACACACACATCTCCACGGATCATATCACTGACATGCACGTCCAGGCCCGGATCAACCTTAAAACGGACCGTATGTTCTGTACCGGAATCCAGAAGACTTCTTACTTCACTGTCCGTCAACGTCAAGGAATTACGCATCTGCATACGCGTATGACTATCATACTGGAAGTTCTTCACCTCCTTGCGTTTTTCCTCCAGTTCTTCAGGCGTATCAAAGGCATAATACGCCTTCCCCTTATCCAGCAGGATCTGAACATATTTCTTATAAATCTCACGACGCTCACTCTGCCGATAAGGTCCATACTGTCCACCAAAGTCCACGCCTTCATCAAAGCCGATACCCAGCCATCTGAAAGATTCAAGAATATATTCTTCCGCCCCCGGAACAAAACGATGAGTATCTGTGTCTTCAATCCTAAAGACAAAATCGCCCTGATGCTGACGGGCAAAGAGATAATTAAACAAAGCAGTACGCACTCCGCCAATATGTAAGGGACCTGTTGGACTTGGTGCAAAACGCACCCTGACTTTTCTTCCAGCCATCATAATGAAATCTACCTAACAATTATTTTCGTGCAAAATTAATATTTTTTTCCGAATATTGCAATTTTTTTCGTACTTTCGCAAAGTATAATACGATATTACAGGACACCATGAATCTATTCAAGAAAAAAGAAGAGCACTATTGGCGCAATTTCTTCACGCGGGCCGGGCTCGTCATTGCGACGGTAGCCATCATTGTATGGTTCCTGCCACGTAATGAAGGCAGACAGTTCCAGTATGATATTGGCAAGCCATGGATGTATGGATCCTTTATTGCTAAATTCGATTTTCCGATCTACAAAACGGACGAGACGATTCAACGGGAAAGGGACTCACTGCTCAGGCAGTTCCAGCCTTATTACAATTATAATTCTCAAACCGAAAGAGACAACATCCATAAATTCCTTAGTGATTTCAAAGATGGCATTCCTGGTCTTCCAAGGATCTATATATCAATTGTTGCCGGACGACTCCATCAACTCTACCAGACAGGCATTATGAACACTCCGGAATACAACACGATTTACAAGGATTCCACTACCATGATTCGTGTCGTCAACGGTAAGCAAGCTCAAAGTACACCAGTCCGTCATATTTATTCCACACTTGCTGCGTATGAGCAATTGTTTATGAATGAACAATTAAGTAAGGAACGCAACATCCTGCAACGTTGTAATCTGAATAATTACATCGAGCCCAATCTGATCTATGACAAAAACCGGAGCGAGACCGAGAAGAATGATTTACTCAGTGGAATTCCATTAGCCAGTGGTATGGTGCTAAGCGGGCAAAAGATCATTGATCGCGGCGAAATCATCAATGACTATGACTACAGGGTGCTCAATTCCTACGAGAAAGAGATGAAACGCCGGAGTGCAACAAAGGAAGAGTTGACCACAACTATTGTCGGACAACTGATCTTCGTTTTTATTCTGGTCATGCTCTTCACTCTATATCTGATCTTATTTAGAAGAGATTATTTTGAAAAGACCCGGAACATCCTGATGCTCTACTCCATGATCGTCATCTTTCCCATTCTGACATCTCTCATCATCAAGCATAATTTCCTCAGCGTCTACATCATTCCCTTTGCTCTCGTACCCATCTTTGTCCGGGTCTTCCAAGACTCCCGGACCGCCTTCGTCACTCATGTCACCATGATTCTCATCTGTGCCGCTGCTGTAAAATATCAGTATGAGTTCATCATCGTCCAATTGACTGCGGGAATGGTAGCCATCTACTCATTAAGAGAACTTTCCAACAGATTACAGGTGATTAAGACGGCGTTTCTCATCACAATAGTCAGCATAACGGTATACTTCGCTCTTGATCTCATGCAAAGCAATGAAGTGATGAAAATGGACCGTAGCATGTACACCTACTTTATTATCAACGGAGTACTTTTGCTACTGGCCAACCCTCTGATGTATCTCATTGAGAAAACGTTTGGCTTTGTCTCCGACGTCACTCTCATCGAACTTTCAAACACGAATAAAGGAATCCTGCGGCGGCTCAGTGAGGTCGCGCCTGGCACTTTCCAACATTCCATCACCGTAGGAAATCTGGCCGCGGAAATAGCTAATAAGATTGGAGCAAAGAGTCTGTTGGTACGTACCGGAGCTCTATACCATGATATTGGCAAAATCACTAATCCCGTATTCTTCACCGAGAATCAATCAGGAGTAAACCCACACGATAAAATGGGTTATAAAGAAAGTGCACAGATTATCATCAGCCATGTCTCAGAGGGAATGAAAATCGCTGAACAGATCAACCTGCCGAACATTGTCAAAGATTTTATCGTCACACACCATGGTACGGGAATTACAAAGTATTTCTATGTAAAATACAAGAATGAACATCCTGACGAAGATGTAGACCCGGCTGATTTTCAATATCCAGGACCAAATCCATTCACTCGTGAACAGGCTATTCTGATGATGGCCGATACGGTGGAAGCTGCTTCACGGTCATTACCGGAATATACTGAAAAAAGTATTACCGATCTGGTTAACAAACTGATTGATGATCAGGTAGAACAGGGATTTTTCAAGGAATGTCCTATTACCTTTCGGGATATTGCACAAGCTAAACAGGTGCTTATAGAAAGACTTAAGGCGATCTACCACACGCGCATCTCCTATCCGGAACTGAATCAGCCCAAACAGGAACGGACCAGTTCATCTGACAGGAATGTATCTCAAAGCAGTCCTGAAACGGAAAAAGGACCTAATGACTCACAACTGGACGTAAAAGGACGATACTTGACGGGAAAGGAAAAAACAAGACCCTCAAACTAAACCGGAAGAGAGGTCATAATCCTCTATGAAGGCTGCCCCGGCCATTCAGAAAAGCACATTCCTTATGGATTAATAAAATACTTCTTTAAAGAAAAACAGATGCACCCTCTTCATCTGTGTAAGAGATAAAAGAGAACGCCTTTTCTGCACAAAATAGTTTTTTTGTGCAGAAAACCAGTCCTTTCGAGTTAACATTACTTAAATAATCAGTCTGTTATTAGGAAAACAAGAACACTTCTTGTAACTTCGCGACCAATTTATTTTCAATTATTAAGATGAATAAAATAAAATTAGCCGTACTGGCCTTATGCTGTCCTTTAGTCATGACTATTCCTGCAGATGCAGGAGGACTGCTCACAAACACAAATCAGAATATTGCTTTCAACCGGAATATGGCTCGCGACGGAGCAATTGGCATTGATGGAGTCTATAGTAATCCTGCAGGAGTAGCTTTTCTCCCCAAAGGATTGCATTTATCTTTCAATATTCAAAACGTCTACCAGACGCGGACGATCATGAGTGGCATGACCGTACCTGCTTTAAAGGGCACACCATATTACCAGCCCTTCAAATTATACGGTGGGGACAACAACGGTATAAAACAATTCCAGGGAAAAGCCGCCGTCCCTATCATACCAACATTCCAACTCGCACTCAACTACAATAAAGTGGGGTTCCAACTCGGATTCTTCGAAAGCGGTGGTGGTGGCCAGTGTACTTTCAATCGGGGCTTAGGTTCTTTTGAACGACAGGTAGCACTGATTCCAGCATTATTGTACAGCCAGGGCTTCCAGACTTCACAGCCGGGATATAGTGTAGATAGTTATATCAAAGGCCAGCAATATGTTTTCGGCCTTCAGTTTGGTGGAACCTATAAGTTCAATTCACATCTCGCCGTCTTTGGAGGCTTCAGATTCAATTATGCTTTCAACCACTATCAGGGGAACATAACCAATATCTCAGCCGAGATCAATGGAACACAAGAAAACTTGTATAATTATTTCGGACAACAGGCAGACACTTACAACCAGATGGCTTTTTACTATAAAATGCGATCTACAGAACTTACTGATCCGACTCAAAAAGCACAATACGAAGCCTTATCACAAAAATATGCACAAGGTGCCCAGCAGATGAGTACCACACAAGACCAGTTCGCAGATAAATATCTGACGTGCAACCAATATGGCTGGGGGATTACCCCGATCATCGGCATTGATTACAAAACCGGGAAATGGAATTTTGCCACAAGACTGGAATTCACTACTCATTTTAATATTGAAAATGACACCAAACGTGATGACACCGGACTCTTCACGGATGGGGTCAACACACCGAATGACTTACCCGGAATCTGGACTGCAGGTGTTCAATACTCAGTCCTTCCGAATGTACGCATAATGGGCAGTTATCACTATTATTTTGACAAGGATGCAAAGATGGCTAATGACAAACAGAAACTCTTGGGTGGTAACACTATGGAGTACTTATGTGGCGCTGAATGGGACATCACCAAAAACCTGCTTGTGAGTGCTGGCTGCCAGCGCACACAATATAATCTGGGTAATGGAGCATACCTTACCGACATGAGTTTTGTAACCAGCAGCAACTCTTATGGCTTTGGAGCGAAATTCAAGGTAATGAAAAATGCCAGCGTGAATATTGCCTATTTCTTCACGGACTATGGACATAAGAAAAAGGAATATGACCAGACCATTACTGAAGGTGGACAGGAAGTACAAGTCCATAACAGTGATGATTTCACCCGGACAAACAAAGTACTTGGCGTAGGAGTGGACCTTGATTTATAAACCAGGAAGGTCAACTGCCATTTATGAACCTCACCATCAAGCCATTCCAGGTTTCATGGTGAGGTTTTCTGAAATGGACTTCATGGGCATTCTCCTACAAAGGATCCACATCATAGTAAATCATTAACGCTCCATAGCGGGAGTCCTTCAACATACTATTTCTAATCTGTTTGAGACATTCGCGGACACGCTTCTGGTCTATACCATTCTCAAGTTTAATAACCAACTTCCTTATCTCCATCCCACTAACACGTGCCACCGCAGGCTTATCCGGTCCTAACACCCGATCCCCGAACCAGGCATGGAGTTGTCTGCCCATTTCTCCTGCAGCCTGCTGGACGACCTCTTCTTTCCGGTGCTTTAAAAACACATTAATAAGCCGGTAAAAGGGAGGATAATGAAAAGCCTTCCGCTCAGAAATCTGACTCTTATAGAAACCTCTGTAATCATGATGGACAACCTGCTGGATTACCGGCAAACCGGGATTCCTGGTCTGTAATAATACCAGTCCCTGCCGGTCCTTCCTCCCTGCTCTGCCACTCACTTGGGACATCATCATAAAGGCATGCTCGTAGGCGCGGAAATCCGGATAATTAAGCATCGTATCAGCATCCAGGATGCCGACCACGCTCACATGGTCAAAATCCAGTCCCTTGGAGACCATCTGGGTTCCAATGAGAAGGTTCGTCCTGCCGGCAGCAAAGTCATTGATGATCCGTTCATAAGCATGACGCGTCCGTGTAGTATCAAGATCCATGCGGGCGACACGAGCCTCGGGAAAAAGATCCCTCACCTGATCTTCTATCTTTTCCGTACCATAACCGATTCCCTTCAGTTCGGTACTGCCACAATTGGGACAGACAGCAGGAATCTGATACGTTGTGCCACAATAATGACAAACCAACTGATTAAGGTTCTTATGAAGGGTTAATGAGACGTCGCAATGAATACATTTAGGAACCCATCCGCAAGCCCCACATTCGATCATTGGCGTAAAACCTCTCCGGTTCTGAAAAAGGATAACCTGCTCTCCTTTCTCCAAGGCTTCACGTATGGCAAGCAATAAAGGTGGAGAAAACGGACCCGTCATCATCTTACGATGCTTCAGATCTTTCACATCTACCACCTGGATTTCAGGCAACTGGATATTCTGATAACGCGTCTTGAGGGTTACCAGCCCATACTTCCCTCTTTGAGCATTATAATAGCTTTCCATTGAAGGTGTAGCCGTTCCCAGCAACGTCTTTGCACCATATATTCCGGCCATTACGATGGACACGTCACGGGCATGATAGCGCGGAGCAGGATCCTGTTGCTTGAAAGAAGTTTCCTGCTCTTCGTCAATGATAATCAGTCCTAAGTTGTGAAAGGGCAGGAAGACAGCACTCCGTGCACCCAATATCACCTCATAGGGATGGGCAGACAATTGTTTTTCCCAGATCTCTACTCTTTCTGCATCACTGTATTTTGAATGATAAATACCGAGTTTACTGCCAAAGATTCGTTGCAATCTTTCCATCATCTGGACGGTCAAGGCGATTTCAGGCAAAAGGTAGAGTACTTGTTGATGCTTTTGAATGGCTTCAATAATAAGATGAATATAGATTTCTGTTTTCCCGCTGGAAGTAACACCATGGAGTAGCACGACATTCTTTTCTTTCCACCTCTCATGTATCTCCTCAAAAGCGGTTTGCTGTACTTCGTTCAAAGGCAGGACTCGCTCAGGATGCTCCTCTCCAGAATGGTTTAGTCTCCCTACCTCTTTCTTATACAATGACAGGATGCCGCGATCAGCCAGTGCTTTAACTTGTGCCAAAGTACAATGGCAGGAATTCATTAGTTCTTCTCGGGTGATCTCAACCACCGGTTCACGAGGAGTAGTACCCTCCAGGGTATCCCAATGAGACAAAGCAAGGTATCCGATAAACACCTTTTGCTGACGTACGGCCCGGGACAACAGGTTCAAGACAACATGTAAAGCTGCTTCATTCCTGTAGGGTTCTGCCAGTCCTACATAGAGCTCCAGCTTGGGCTTATACTTGTCCAGGCTCTTAAGCCCGGAGGGCATCGCTACGGAAAAGATTTCACCGAGTGGAGAAATATAATAATCAGAAATCCATTGCCATAACCGGAGTTGACCTGGAAGCAGAACCGGTCTGCTGTCTAAGACCTCCAGGATGGGTTTACATTTAAATGCCGGTTGATCATCATGTAATCTTGCTACGATGGCGACATATCTCTTACTACGGCCCAGAGGTACGAGCACCCGCTCACCGACTTGAATCTTTCCCGTGAATTTCTCGGGAACGAGATAAGTAAAACAGCCGTCTAATGGCAAGGGTAATATGACATTAACAAATTTCATACACTGCAAAGATAAGAAGAAAAAAGCAGATACTCACAACATCAGTATCTGCTTTTTTCTACACTTCCCAACTCACCATCAAACTCTACAAGGGCTAGAAATAATATGCCAGCGCAATTTGCCAGCTATTATTATGACTTTTATCCTGCATGACATTGTTCTCAATTGTCTTCAAATCAGCATCAGCTGACTTTCCGCAGGCAACATTATAATTAGCAGAAACCTGAAGATGTTTAAAAAGGGTCGTTCCAAAGCCAAAATTAACACTAAAATCAGAATTCTTCAAGGAATAGCTTGAGCCGTCCTCCCATTTGAAGTTCTTGTTTCCAACATTAATTCCCCACTGGGGACCAGCATAAAGATAGAGATTTGCCATACTGCCTAATCCCCAGCCATAACGAAGATTGACAGGAAGCGTGATCTGCTGCTGCTTGACCGTCACCTTTTCAGACAATAAAGTATTGTCTTTTGCATCCACTTTGGCAGAACGATAATCATACAAGGCAGAAGCGTCCACTCCCAGTCCCGGTAAAGGAAGAGAGATCTTCATCGTGGGACCGAAAAACCACCCGGTACGATTGGAGGCATCAAACACGTTTTCACTAAATGACATATTCGTCACGTTTAATCCTCCCTTTACTCCATACTTGATCTGGGCCATAGTCGGAGTTGTACACAACAGTGCAACCATACAAACTATAACTGAATAAAACTTTTTCATATTAATACTTAAAATTTAAATAACTAATTAACTATTGATCAACTCTAAACTCATTCTCTTCATTCACAGTAAGCACTTTATCCTCTAAAACAAGTCAGAATAATCTGAAAGAACAACTGAAACTTTAAAGCTTTTGACTAAAAGAAAAAGTTCGAAAACACCATATTCTTAAACATAACAAGATAAACAGAAAGAGCATCTCTGTGTAAAACTAAAGTTAGAAGCCCATCTCCTCTCTCCTGAAGAATTACAAAAAGTTCAGGGAAGAAGTAAACGACCAGACGAACATATACAAATGAAGGGTTGCTCATGAATAAGAACAACCCTTCATTTTATGCAATATTAATATTCGTCTTCATTCCATAGAAAATCCTCTTTCGTGGGATAATCCGGCCAAAGGTCTTCAATACTTTCATAGACTTCGCCATCATCTTCTATCTCTTTTAAATTTTCCAGAACTTCATCAGGAGCTCCGGAACGTATAGCATAGTCAATCAACTCATCTTTTGTTGCTGGCCAAGGCGCATTTTCCAATTTGGAAGCTAATTCAAGTGTCCAATACATAGCATCATCTCCTTTACTTATTTTGCGTGCAAAAATAATAAATTTCTAATAAACAGCAAGTAATAATGACATTATTTTTCTGATTATTTATCAATAAAACTTAAAATGTAAGAGATCTTTAATAAAAAAACGCCTATCATTCTCTTTATGCTCCATAAAAGTCCTGTCTTTAAGGAGCAAAATCAAAAATCAACAATAAAATTTTGTTTTGACTTGGTATGATCAAAGAATATGATTCCACAATCATAAAGATCATACGTAACACAGGGTAAAGGATCAGAAATGATCTGTTTCCAAAGATGTCTGTTTTTCCTGTTACCGTGTATTCCTTCAAGTATCAACACAGAATGCTGATTCGATAAACGTAAGAGTTCTTTATAAACCAAAAGATATTTTTCAGAAAGAGGCAGACAAGCTACATCAAATGTTTGCAATTGATTTAAGAGAACAGATAATTCATCCTTAGAATCAACCGTCATAACAGAAGTAAACAGACAACCTGCATGAATATAATGACCATAAATTCCGGAAGAAGGGAGATCAAGAATCCATGACCCAGGTTGTAGAGCATTTGCAATACGAAAATAGAGTTTTCCCAATTTTCGAGAACGATAGTCGACCTTCGGAAACTGTATTTTCAAATCGGCATAGTCATAATAGGGATAAGTCTCATTAACCACATATCTGATAAAATGATATGCAGAAGGAGACTGGACCCCAAAACCATGTATGTGCTTCCATCTCCACACCCTGGAAAAGAAATTCCTTATCCGATATGACATGCCCTGACATGAAAAGGGGCCCGGGATGCAGTATCCTGCTTCCCGGGCCCCTCTCTTCCTTTTCTTTCCTTATTCTTGATAAAAAGGAGGCGGCTGCCTACTCTCCCGCATTGCATTGCAGTACCATCGGCGC
>NZ_BAACAN010000014.1:0-74310 GCF_054687055.1 Segatella asaccharophila
GATTTTTCATTGATTTTCAATCAGTTGGATGAAATGGCCCCTGCTTTGTGATTATGACAGGGAGTCTCTGCCAGCGAGCCTTTGCGATGAAACTGTTGTGGCATAAAATGAATGGCTGAATAGTTACAAAATACGATTTCAAATGCTAAATAAAACAAAAAAGGGAACAGAAAATCTCTTTCCGTCCCCTTTTTGTTAGCTATAGTTTACATTTTACATCATTCCCGGAGCAGCAGGTGCAGGCATTTCAGCCTTAGGTTCAGGCTTATCCACCATCACACATTCTGTTGTCAGCAACATTCCGGCAATAGAAGCGGCATTCTCCAAAGCGACACGTTCCACCTTAGCAGGATCTACGATACCAGCCTTGCGGAGGTCCTCATATTTCTCTGTGCGGGCATTATAACCATAGTCACCTTCCCCTTCACGGACCTTATTGACTACTACAGAACCTTCCAGTCCTGCGTTCTCAACGATCTGGCGAAGTGGTTCCTCAATGGCACGGGAGACGATGTTGATACCCGTCTGCTCGTCCTGATTGTCACCCTTGAGATCCTTCAAAGCCTCCAGGGCACGGATATAAGTCGTACCACCACCGGCAACAATACCTTCTTCAGTAGCTGCACGGGTAGCACACAAGGCATCGTCTACACGATCCTTCTTCTCTTTCATCTCCACTTCAGAGTTAGCACCTACATAGAGGACGGCAACCCCGCCGGAAAGTTTTGCAAGACGCTCCTGCAGTTTTTCCTTATCGTATGAACTCTTCGTGTTAGCGATTTCATTCTTGATCTCGTTGACACGATCCTGAATGTTCTCCTTGGCACCGGCACCCTTTACGATAGTAGTATCATCCTTGGTAACCGTCACCTTCTCAGCAGAGCCAAGCATTTCAATAGTAGCCTGACTCAACTTCAGGCCCTTGTCCTCACTGACCACGACACCACCGGTCAGGACAGCAATATCTTCAAGCATAGCCTTACGGCGATCACCGAACCCTGGAGCCTTTACGGCACAGATCTTCAGACTGCCACGCAGACGGTTAACGACCAACGTAGTCAAAGCCTCAGAGTCAACATCCTCAGCGATTACCAACAGTGGACGACCACTCTCAGCAACAGCCTGCAGGATAGGCAGGAAATCCTTCAAATTACTGATCTTTTTATCATAAATCAGGATATAAGGATTGTCCATGATGCACTGCATCTTCTCTGTATCGGTTACGAAATAGCCGGACAGATAGCCCCGGTCAAACTGCATCCCTTCTACTACCTCAATATGAGTATCACGGCTCTTGCTTTCTTCAATGGTGATCACGCCATTGTTGGAAACCTTACGCATGGCATCAGCCAGCAGTTTGCCGATTTCAGGATCGTTGTTTGCGCTGACACTGGCAACCTGCTCGATCTTATCATAGTTGGTACCTACGATTTCCGCATGATCCTTGATATATTTCACAACAGCACTCACAGCTTTGTCTATACCGCGCTTCAGATCCATAGGATTAGCACCGGCAGTAACGTTCTTCAACCCTTCACGCACGATGGCCTGGGTCAAGATAGTAGCGGTAGTGGTACCGTCACCGGCGTCATCACCCGTTTTGCTTGCTACACTTTTAACCAACTGAGCACCAGTATTTTCGAACTTGTTGTCAAGTTCTACTTCTTTAGCAACGGTAACCCCATCCTTGGTAATCTGTGGAGCACCGAATTTCTTGTCAATAACCACATTGCGACCTTTAGGGCCTAACGTAACCTTAACGGCATCAGCCAGTTGATCAACGCCCTTTTTCATCAGGTCACGTGCTTCTACATCATATTTTAATTCCTTAGCCATTTTCTTCTAATTTATTTAATTTATCATTTTCTTCCGGCCAGTCCAACAGCTCTACAGACAAGATCTGTTCACTCTGGAACCGTCGGTTACTTGACTACCTATAAACTCTCTAAAGTATTACTTACGGATTATTTCTCGTCCAGGATTGCGAGACAGTCGCTCTGACGCATCATCAGGTATTTTGTGCCCTCATTTTCAATCTCCGTCCCGGCATATTTTCCGTATAAGACAGCATCACCTGCTTTCACGACCATCGGGTCATCCTTCGTACCCTGGCCCACAGCAACAATCTTGCCCCGTTGAGGCTTCTCTTTTGCTGTATCAGGAATAATAATTCCACCTACTTTTTCTTCAGCTGGTGCAGGAAGAACCAGCACTCTGTCTGCTAATGGTTTAATGTTCATAATACTTTTATTTAAATTTAGTTTATCCTATCCCGACATGAAACGCTTTCACATTCAACGTTTCGTCTGTATGCTCTACGAAAACTGTGCCAAACTTGATGTATGACAAATTTGGCACAGTTAAAACTGACACGAATGTCAGTCTTTATAGAAATCATCACCCCTCAGGACAACCCGAAAATTCCGGCAGCATGACCATGGATCATTCCAGAGGATTTCCCTGATCACCGTTTTTCATACTATCATTCCGGACATGGCTCAAGTCTATAAATTCACCATGCGCCTTCCTGTCAAGGATCAAACCCTCTAATTTCTTTTTACGATTCGGGGAAATCCATTTCCGGGCAAAGATGTTCGGAATATCCACTCCCACAGCGATCATGATGATCAGTAAGGAACCATTAATGCCATTATGGGTGGCCGTCGTCACCTCACCCACAACTCCCTGCATATCTATCAAGGCATAAAGGGCACGATACATCAGGACGCCGGGTACCATGGGGATCACCGCTGGAATAGTAATGCACTGATGAGGAGTATGGAGGACATGCACCATCTTGATATTGATTATGCTGATCAAGGCAGAACCGCAAAGAGTGCCTACAATAGGACCGGCATCCAGTCCGACATTTCCATTACTCGGACCCAGATTGACGAAATTACGGAAACAGACTGCCACAATTCCGCCTACGGCAATCCAGGGCATCAGGCGTTTGGGTGCATTGAAGATCGTTGCAAATCCCATCGAGGAAATGGCCGCGGCCACAGCATATTCACCAAAGGTGTGATGAGGTATCATACTCAGGTTCTTGACGAAATTATCAATCCCGAATATTTTGATAGCCAGCGCGATACCGAAGGACATGGATACCACCATTAATAAGGTGTTCGTCGCCCTCACCAGGCCAAGTTCGATATGATTGTCCAGCATATCGCTCACGAAATTGATCAGAGGGACTCCCGGCACAATGAAAAGAGCACAAGCCAGCATAGGATGCCAGGGCGTGTCCGAATGCAAGACGGGCAGCAGGAAATGCGGCAGATACGCCTCTACATCGGGAGTGGAAATAAAGTGAGACAGCCACGCCAGGATCGTGGAGATGAAAGCAGCTACAGCAATGTTGAAATAATTATTTGAACCCAACTGATTCAGATACATCCGGAAACGGTTGCCGAGAATGGCAGCGATGGAAGCATAGAAAAATGCTGGCCAGTCACAACCGAACTGAATACAGAACCCTCCGCAGGCAAAGCCGGCGCCGATGGCTACCATCCAGTCACCATAATTGCGCTTGGCACCTGCGATCTGCTCCAATTGCTTCTCATACTGGTCCAGTGAATAATTCTGGCCTATAGCTCTCCAGGTCAGTTTACTGATCCCTTGGATCGACTCCATATTGATGCCATGCTTGTCACAGCGCTGCATCTTCGAAAAAGAATGGGTCTCATCACTCAAGTTTACCTGAAGCATATAATAATCCACATTAATATGCAGATTCTCTTTAGGCAATCCCAGAAAAGCAGCAGCACGATCCATGTTCCGTTTAATCCTGCTGGTATCGGCCGAACTCTCCACCAATATTTGTCCCGTCCGTAAAAGCAGATCTAATTTCCTACGCAATACTCGTTCTGATTCCATCTTGCATTTATAATTACACTCTGGATCAGAATTGCACTTTGTGTCCTCTCTCATTAAATTAAAAAAATATATAGAATTGGAACTCCTGAATTACGGTTGCAAAGTTACGAATATTTCTTGAATTTTCAGAGGCAAGACCTGATTTTTTATAGTCTGGCACCGATTACAGGTCCTTGTGGCCTCGTTTTAGTCCACCTTATGCCAGCATAATCACAGACATGCTTTTTATTTCCGCCAACATTATTCACTCTTTTCACCCATCATTTAAATTTTTTATTTGTAACTTTGCGACTAAACAAATTGATAAATCAAATCATCATGAAGAGAATTCTACTATTACTAATCTGCATTACAACCGGAGTCATCAGTGCCCTCTCACAGTCGTGGCCGACAGTATTGCCGGAAGCCAGGCCTGGCGTAAGATGGTGGTGGCTGGGATCAGCCGTGGACAAGAAAGACCTGAAATGGAGCCTGGACCAATACCACAAGGCAGGCATCGGAGCCGTAGAGATCACCCCCATCTACGGGGTACAGGGGAATGACAAGAATGACATTCCTTATCTTTCACCCAAATGGATGGAGATGCTGCGCTTTGTCGAAGACACGGGGAAGGCCGACAGTATAGAGATTGACATGAACAACGGTACCGGCTGGCCTTTCGGGGGACCATGGGTACCCATAAATGAAGCTGCGTGCAAGGCTGTCTTCTGTGATACTGTAGTAAATGCCAATGCCAATCTGATGACCATCAACTATCAGATTCCGGAAAAGGAACGGAAATATGCCAAACCTCAAATCATCAAGTCCTTCCCTATCCCGGGAGACAAGAAACATAAACGCGTCATTGTCCTCTATATCAGCCGCACCGGCCAGAAGGTCAAGCGCGCTGCACCGGGGGGAGAAGGCTACGTCATGGACCACTTTGACAAGACTGCCGTAGCTCATTACCTGGCTCACTTTGACAGTGCTTTCACAGCCACACATACTCCGTTTCCTCATACTATGTTCAATGACAGCTATGAAGTATACAATGCCGACTGGACCCCTTCCCTTCTCAAGGAATTCCAGGCCCGCCGCGGTTATAAACTTCAGGACAAGTTTCCTGAGTTCCTTGCCGGCGACCCTCAGGTCGTAAGCAACTACCGGGAGACGCTCAGCGAACTCCTGCTGGAAAATTTCACAGAGCAGTGGACGGCCTGGGCACACCGGCACGGAGCCATCACCCGCAACCAGGCACACGGCTCCCCAGCTAATCTGATAGACTGCTATGCAGCCGTGGATATTCCTGAAATAGAGGGATTCGGGCTCACCGATTTCGGCATCAAGGGTCTACGCCGTGACTCCATAAAGACCCGGCCGAACTACAGTGACCTTTCGATGCTGAAATATGCCCCTTCAGCTGCTCATATCACAGGAAAGCCTTTCACTTCAAGTGAAACTTTCACCTGGCTGACGGAACATTTCAGGACATCACTCAGCCAGTTGAAACCAGACCTGGACCTGATGTTCTGTGCAGGCGTCAATCACATGTTCTTCCACGGTACGGCCTACTCTCCGAAAGATGATCCGTGGCCGGGATGGAAATTCTATGCCAGCATAGACATGAGCCCGACGAATTCTATCTGGAGAGACGCACCGTTCCTGATGCAATACATCACCCGCTGCCAGAGTTTCCTGCAATGGGGAAAACCGGACAATGACTTTCTGGTCTATCTTCCTATCTATAATATGTGGAGAAGGGACACCCATCACCGGCTCATGCAGTTCAGCATAGAAAGTATGGCTCAAAGGGCTCCTAAATTCATCAAGGATATTCTGAATATTGTCCACCTGGGATATGATTGTGACTATATCAGCGATCGGTATCTCATGGGCTGCACCATAGCTCCTAACGGCAGCATACAGACGGCTGCAGGAACAAGATATAAGGGCATCATCATCCCTGAAGGTGCAATCCTGAAACCACAGATCGCCGAGAAACTCAAGACTCTGGCCAAAGATGACCCGACCAGGATCATGTATGGTGTCCATGCAAAAGAAATGTCTCTGCATGCTTCTCCGGAAATCATGAAGGCAGATTATGGACTGAAAATGATCCGCCGCAGTAATCCGTCAGGTTACCATTACTTCATCGCCAACCTCACCCCGAACGACATGGATGCCTTTGTCCCACTGGCTGTACACTTCAAAAGTGCTACGTGGTTCAATCCGCTCAATGGCAACAGATATGCTGCTGAGATAAGGAAAGGGAAAGTGCATATCCTCTTAAGAAGTGGCGAGAGCCGTATCCTGCTTACTTCTGACAAGGTAACAACCGGCACGCTGCCTGCTGAAGGGCCGGAGGAAAAGGCTCATCTGGCAGATATTGACCTGACTCATCAGAAATGGCAGTTGAGTTTTATCGATGAAGCTCCTAAAGTGGGAGAAACCTTCCAACTTGATGGATTGAAGACCTGGGAGAACCTGGACGGCAAGACCCGCGTCACCATGGGCACAGGGGTCTATCAGACCACCTTCAAACTGAACAGGAAGCAGGCTTCTGCTCACTGGAACATCAACCTGGGCGATGTACGTGAAAGTGCAAGGGTCTACCTGAACGGACAGTTTATAGGCTGTGCCTGGAGTGTACCTTTCATTCTCAATTGTAAAAATGCTCTGAAGAAAGGCAAGAATACCCTCCGCATTGAGGTCACGAACCTGCCGGCCAACAGGATCGCCGACCTTGACCGGAAAGGTGTAAAATGGCGCAAGTTCAAAGAAATCAATTTTGTGGACATCACTTATCACCAGTCCAGCTATGCTCACTGGGGACCGGTGCCAAGCGGCCTGAACAGCACGGTAAGACTCCAGCAGGCCACAGAGCAGACCGGACTATAACATCCTGCCCCCTTCTGTCATCATCTCCTTAAGATCAGTAAACGCGCGGAATGATCCACGGAGGGGGAGGAATCATCTATCAAACTTCAATAAACAACAAATCCTACTGATAGGATTCCGGAAAATGCTTCTGAACAGATAGCACAACTCCCGGAATCAAAAACAATGACATCATGAAGAAAACAACCACTTTCATCCTTTTTCTGCTCGTAGTGATGAACAGCAGCCTTGCAGAGGCCCGCACACCGTCATCTGCCGGAAAGTGTCCTTCAATCATCGCGACCGCACAGAAAGTCAACGCCTATTTCATGAACAAGTATCCAGACCCTACCCAGCCTTCCTTCGTCAAGAAGAAACGTCCGAGCAACCTCTGGACAAGAGCCGTCTATTATGAAGGGTTGATGGCGCTGTACGAGGTGGACAGGAATCCTGAATATGTGGCCTATACAGACCGTTGGGCTGACTTCCACCAATGGGCACCACGCAATGGCGTAGCAACGACTGATGCAGATGACCAATGCTGTGAACAGACTTACCTGGATCGTTACATCCAGTCGGGAGGACAGGAGAAAACTGAAAAGGTAAAGGAGAACCTGGACCTGCAGATGGCTACGGGAAAGCACACCTACTGGACCTGGATCGATGCCATCCAGATGGCCATGCCGGTATATGCCAGATATGCCAGGATCACAGGAGAGAGGAAGTATCTGGACTATGCGATGAACAGTTACCTGTGGACTCGCGACACGCTGGCCGGCGGACTTTTCAACAGGAAAGAAGGACTCTGGTGGAGAGACAAGGACTATGTGTCTCCCTATAAGGAACCTGACGGCCGGAACTGTTACTGGAGCCGTGGCAATGGGTGGGTCTATGCCGCTCTGGTAAGGGTCATGCAGACCGTTGGGGAAAAAGACAAGGACTATCAACTTCTCAAGAAGGACTATCTCCAGATGAGCAAGGCTCTGCTCAGATGCCAACGTAAAGATGGCTTCTGGAATCCAAGTCTGGTCTCCTCGTCCTTCCAGGGACCGGAAACCTCTGGCACCTCCCTGTTTCTTTATGGCATGAGCTGGGGCATAAGGAATGGACTATTGGAAAACAAAGTTTACCGGAGGGCATGTGACAAAGCATGGAAAGCTATTAAAGGTGCGGTCCAGGAAGATGGCTTCATCGGTTACAGCCAGGGAACGGGCAAGGATCCGTCTGCCGGACAACCTCTCAGCAGGACACATATCCCTGATTTCGAGGACTTCGGCACCGGTTGCTTCCTGTTAGGTGCCACGGAATATGCCAAACTCTGCCATCAGATCCGGTAAGGATCAGGAATAATCTTCTGAAAATCATAACGATCAACCAAATAACAAAAATGAGAAAAAATCTGTATCGTATTACTGCTATCATGGCACTTCTCCTCTTTTCAACCGTCTCCTTTGCTCAGAATCCGCAAAGAGGAAATTACGGCTACCTCTATTGCCACATGAGTGACCATGGAGAATGGACGGCTTATGCGGTCAGCCGAGACGGTTACCATTATCAGGACATCCTCGGCGGGGACTCTATATTCAGTTCCGCCAAACTCGCCCGTATAGAAGGGGGAACCCGTGATGCCTATATCTGCAGGGCTTATAACTGTAAAGGCTACCTGATGGTCACCACGGATATGTGTGTCAGGAAGTCTCATAAATGGGACAATTACGGCATTGACCTGCTAAAAAGTAATGATCTGATCCACTGGACCTCTGTAACCATTGACTTCAGGAAGTTCTCACCGACCATCCAAAGGGTATGGGCCCCCCAGATCTTCTGGAATCCGGACTATCACTGGAAAGACGGGAAGAAAGGCGGATACATGATTTATTATTCCATCCTGGACAAGAAGGTCTGTCCCTACGACCGGATGTACTATAGTTATGCCGACAAGAGCTTCACTCATATCACCGCTCCAGAATTACTTTTTGACTGGGGGTATGCAACGATTGATGCCGACATCAACTACCTGAAGAGCGATCATCTCTATCATCTGCTCATCAAGAAAGAAGGCGGTAAACCGGGCATTTACACGACAACCTCCAAGAGTCTGACCGGTCCATGGGGGAAGCCATCCGACAGTGACTATGTCCATTTTGAAGGAAAGAAATTGTGCGAGGGGCCTTCTGCTTTCCAACTGATCGGAGACAAGACCTGGAGGGTGACCTATATCCAATACTCCGATCACCCCAAACATTATCGGATCTGTAAAGCCGATGAATATTTACGTAACTTCTCTGACCCTGTAGACATTCAAGGGGTCACTGGCCCGCAACACGGATCTTTCATGAGAATTACGAAAACGGAATATAATCGTCTCGTCAACTGGTCCAAAGCTCGTCAGAGCCATCAGTAAAGGCCATCCGGAGAGTGGCTGCAACATACAGACAACCATTGCCGCAGAAAAAGAAAGTCCTTTCCCTGCGAATTGAGGGAAAGGACTTTTATGATTATCCATCGGTTTGTTCTTGCCAGGCTTGGACGATTCTTCCAGAATCGTGACCGGACTTTCTTCAGTGATAGTCAATTGTGACCGATATGGTGCATTTCGCCCCCCAAAAAAATCGTGCATTTTAAATCTACTGGAGTCTGGCAAGCTGATGGAAATAGGACTATCGGACAGGAAAGACAAATACTTGATCCAGCACAATGCCTTCATCAAGAGCCTTGAAAGACAACACATGAGACGCTCTGGGGACGACAGCCACCCGTAATGTCCTCAGCGCAAAATTACGGATCACGTTCTCTTTCCATTCCTCACTTCTGCCATACGTCTGATAATCCATTATCCTTTCTTGTCCGTTATCCAGGGATACCGCAAAGCGAAGGGTCTTTCCATTTACAGGATGTACAGGCAGCAAGTGGAATTCTATTTTCACAGAATCCGCTGCCAGGGAGTCAAAAGGAAAAGACACTACCTGTCCTTTGGGAATGAGGGCAGCTTTATTGTCATAACCCAACTCCACGGGCAAGAAATACCCCTGAGCATCCGTGGCGTTCCAAAGATAAAAAGGATTACGGTCGGGAGCTAAAGGCGTTGATACGGAATCATGGGGAAGGAGGCTGAAATCAGACAGCCTCCGGGGATGACAATCCATCATCCCCTCCCATTTTCCATGATTATGGAAACCCCGGTTATAGCGCCTGGTAAGTTTTTCAATCGCATCATAGGCTGCGTCGCTCCCAGCCCAACTCCCCTTCCCATGCCGGGCCAGCTCCCCTATCAGCATCTTCCGGTTCATTTCGTCAGCTGCCAGGACAGGATATGCTACCAGTTGTTCATATTCGTCCTGTAACTTCTCAGGGATTTTCCGTCGTACCGATCGGGCCCGGCGTGCAATATTGTCATAGTCCACCAGCCTTGCACGGATCTCAGACTCACTCCAGTTTATATCCTTGACCACGGCAGCCAGAGGGTCTCCCCTTTCTTCCGTCCGGGTATTCCCCATCATCTCCGGCCTGCGAATAAAGGCCAGACGGTAATATTCGCGCATGATCCCTGTTATTTCCGGAGCCAGCACACTGCCAAACTCACGCCTGTAGAAACCCAGAAGATGCTGCCAGGCACCCTCACGCCTTACCGCATTGATGTTCCAGGCCATATCCAGAAAAAGTTCTGTATCATATTCGCCAGGTTTGATGTCACCGGCATTCAGCATCCATAATTCTCTGATCCCCTTATCGTAAGCTTCTGTCATCTGTTCTACGATCAATGCAGGAGAAGTAGAAGATAACCAAAGATAATCATGAGGGCGCCCCCAATAAGAGATATGATAATAAATGCCGTTGCCTCCTGCCCTGCGCTGCTCTTCAATGGTCGGGAAGTGGCGCACATAGCCATAATTATCATCACACCAGATCAGGGTCACGTCATCAGGAACCTCCAAACCAGCATCATAGGCCTCCAGGACCTCCTTATAAGGAACAAATACCTGCGGCACTCTCGTAACTTCAGGGTAATATGCCTCCAGTAATTTACGCTGGTCATGGATGACCTTCACAAGAGCATCCCTGTATTGAGCCACCGTCTTCACCCCCTCCATCGGTCCATCATGCTTTCCCCTCATGCCTAAAGTATAGATAACCTCAGAACCTCTCAGGAGCCGGACCCGGTGATCCCAGAAGTTCAAGACTTCCTTCCGGTTATTAAAATAATTATAGGCACCCCGGACCCGGTCATCCCACTCACCGTTGGCATTGCACATCATCGGCTCACAATGGCTCGTTCCGATCACGATACCATAACGGGCGGCAGTCTCCTTGTTTCCTTTTACGGAAAAGAAAGGAGAGGAACAGTCATGCATTGCGGGCCAGAGCAGATTCGCACGTAAACGGAGCATCAATTCAAAAATCCGGGCGTAAGTTTTAGGGCCCATACGTCCCTTCTGTCTGCTTGGATCATAATTCTTGTAGCTCCAGGGGTTCAGCCCCCAGTCTTCGTCATTGATGAATATCCCCCGATAGGGCACATCAGGCTGCTGGACATTGCGATAGCCCTCAGGGAGGGAAAAAGACCTCAGATGTCGCGGGCAGGCGTCAGCCCACCAGACCCATGGAGAGACCCCGATCAGCCGCGACACCTCCAGGAGTCCATGAGCTGTCCCCCGCGGCTCGCTTCCGGCGACATAGAGTTTACCACCCCTTACCAGCAGGAGGAATGCTTCATGGCGGCCTTTGAGGAAAGGTAATTCCCCTGCGATCGGCTTGAGGAGCCGGCTGCCCAGTGTTCCAACGATAATGTTCCCCTCTTTCTGCCTCAACCTCACCCGCCCGCCGAACACCTGGGAATAGTCTCCAGAGAACATTCCGACAACGGTCTTCACCACTGCAGCCTCCGAGGATTCAAAAGCCAAGGTGGTACTCTTTCCTTCCTGAAAAGTAAAAGGACGGGCCGTCACCGGAGAGGCTGTCAAGCCCCAGAGTACAAAGGATATGCATACAAAGGTTTTTAATTTCATTTGGCAGGAACAAGTATCCACTAAAGGAAAGACCGCAGCCCTCAACGGGTAGCGAGTTTCAGGTTCTCTTTTTTCAATCCTGCAACAGCCACACCCAGCAGCACTCTTCCCGGAGTACGGCCGGCACGGAGAATTACCTGGGCCGTCCCATGATGAAGTCTGACCTGACTCCCCGCGAGGTTCTCATCAGTATTAATATCTCCGTTACAGACCCCTATGATTCTTGCATTTCCCTCAACGGAAAAACGAACTTCTCCATCGGCACTCCACACACGATTCCCCTTGGCATCCACGGCATTGACCCGCACAAACTGCAGATCCATACCATCAGCATGCCAGACCTCCTGATCCGGCCGGAGCTCTAATCTGACAGCCTTCCCATACGTGTCGATCCGATGACGGGCAATGACTCTTCCATCTTTTCTGGCCACAGCCTCAATGTATCCCGGCTGGTATTCCACATTATCCCAGCGGATCTTATCACGATGATCCGGGTCAAGCGTATTCTTCTTTACACCCAGGCTTTTCCCATTGACCAACAGTTCTACCTCCGGCGCATTCGTATAAGTATAAACCGTGTATCTCTTTCCCGGTGTGCGATTCCATTGGTCAGACAATTGCTGTACCGATTCCTTCACGCCATTCCAGACTTTCCCCTTTTCTTCTTCATCCACGATGCCGATATGCACGACCGGCTGATCCGAGAACATCGATTTCAGCAAATAAGCTTCGGGCTTAGGCTGAAGGGACATGTCAAATACTCCTCCATCACTTCCTTTTGCCGGCCAGCCATGGCTCTCTCCGAGATAGTCGATCATGCCCCAATAAGCCAGGCCGATGACTTTATTGAGATTCATCCCGTAGAAATTCGGGCCCATATTGGAGAGGTTAGCCTCACTCTGATAAAAGATCATGTCCGGAAAACGCCTGCGGTCACCGGGGAAGTACATATACCGGTAATTATAAGCCTGAATATCCGTAATCATCGCCAGGTCACAAGGCAGAGAATCGGTCTGCCAGTTGCGTCCGCGAGGATGCATGGCCACCGTCACCGGCCGGGTGGCATCATAGCGATACAACAGGGTATGCTGCAAGCGATAGGCCGTGACCCCCCAGTCATTAAAAGGCAAATCAGGATAGGTCTGGAGTTCGTTCCCCAGACTCCAGAAGGCAACACAGGCATGACTCCGGTCCCTCTTCACCCATTCAGGCACATCATATTGCCACAGATTCGTCCAGTCCGTACGGCCACCGGCATACTGCTTGAGCCACTTATCATAAAGTTCGTCCAGGACGACGATCCCGTATTTGTCACACAGACGGTAAAAATCCTCACTGTAAGGATTGTGAGACGTACGGATATGATTAAAGCCAAAGGCCTTCAAGGTCTTGATGGTTTTCTCGATCGCACGAGGGTAGACAGCAGCCCCGAGAGGGCCAAAAGTAGAATGGTTTGCGATCCCCTTCAAAAGCAATTTCCTGCCATTCAGTTTCAATCCGAACTGAGGAGAAAACTCGAAAGTACGGACACCGAAGGGTTCCGTCACCTGGTCAGCCAGGGTCCCGTCAGCTTTATACACCGACACTTCCGCAGTATACAAATACGGGTGATCGCAAGACCAGAGTTGAGGATCCGGTAAAGGAACCGGGGTCAGGACATATTCCTTATCATGACGCCTCGGAGAGAACACCATCATACTGTCCTTTTGAGCCACGGCCTGTCCCGTGGCATCCAGGATACGCACTTGAACCCTGCCGCTCTTCTGTCTGCTATAATGGCAAATTTCTGCCGTAATATTTACCAACCGGTTATCCTTTGTCGTGATAAACAAAGGATGACGGGCAAAATACAACTGAGAATCGGTCAACAGCAGATGGACGTCACGGTAAAGTCCGCCACCCGTATACCAGCGCGAATTATTCGGGCCCATCGTATTGGCAATCACGATGATTTCATTATCAGAACCATACCTTACCTTGTCCGTAATATCTATTCCGAAACCGACATATCCATAGTCTGTACCCCCTATTCGTCCCCCATTCAGATAAACATCCCCGACCAGCATGATTCCTCCGAAATCAAGTACAAGCCGGCGTCCCTTCCATTCAGCAGGCACATGCAGCACCCTTCTGTACGCCCCTGAGCCCATTTCCTTGAAAGCCCGGGCCGACAAACGGCTCTTCACATTGGCAGCCTGATCACTAAAGTCAGCCCGTTCCCCCGGTGCAGGTTTCATCCAGGGCTGGGAAATCTGGAAATCATGAGGCAAATCGACATCTTGCACATCTGACGAATGGAAGTTGATTTGAGCAGGCTGGACATCAGACCTGACCAGTTTAAACTGCCAGCCAAAATCAAGATTCAAGGTATCACGCTGCGCATCTACAGCCAGGGTGAAACATAAAGTTGCAGCTAATAGTAATATTTTCTTCATTTGTTGTGTTCAATAAAAATCTATTTTAAATCAAAATCGCCCGTTCCACTCCTGACCCAGCCCTTTTCAGGGCAACCGGAACCTTCCCTCTGCGATCAGTCGACGGCAGGACGTCCCTGTCCCCTTTCCCAGGATCCGAACACCGGATAGATCTCCTTAATTTCCGGCCGGTTTGACCAGATCAATCATCGGAGCCGGATACCATTTATAGGTTTTCCAGTCATCCGGATGGGCAGGATCATAGTCTTTCCAATCCTTTCGAAGATCTTGAACCATAGGCAGATGATCCTCTTTCATCCCCATCACCACCATCTTGGCGACCTCATAAGCTCCGTACGGGTTGAAATGGGTGTTGTCTGCAAGAGCCTTTGTCTGTCCGGGGAAAGTATTCGCCGGATATTGAACCAAAGCACGCTTGCTGTCCTCAAAGCCTAAAGTTTCAAAGAACGTGCGGGTCATATAGTGAAGTTCGATCAGTGGAACGCCCTCACGTTTTGCCACGACACGCATTGCCTCCGGATAATCTCCGTGAGTTTCACGGATATGCTTATTGTCATCCTTCCAGAATCTCCGTTCTGTAGGTGTGATAAAGACAATATTTCCACCTGCCCTGCGCACCTTATCAATATAAATCTTCAAGGCATAAGTAAAATTATACCAGGCACCATCGCCCGGTCCATGCTCTTTCTGATCATTATGACCGAATTCACAGAACACCCAGTCCCCCTTTTTCAGCATCGTAAGGATCTTGTCCAGACGGTTCTGACGTAAGAAAGAGGTTGCCGTCAACCCGCTTTCAGCTTGATTAGAGACAGAGATCTGATCAGTGAACCAACGCGGAGCCATCTGTCCCCAACTTGTCCAGGGTTCTTTTGCCTGGTCGACCACCGTTGAATTACCACACAAAAAGAGTGTAGTCACGGCACTGTCCGGGACAATACTGATCCTCTTCACAGCAGGTGACGGGCCATTGAACTCCAGTGTAAGTTTGTCATCCCAGTCCAAAGACCCGCGTTCACGCGGTTTCAACAGTACCTGTTCCTTATCGGAAATATATGGTGAGCGCTTATTGACGACAAAAGAAAAAGTCTTGAACTTGCCCTTTGCCGTAAATGTGTTTTCCAGAAATAACCTGCGGCTCTCAGCCCGCACCACGGTCTGTGCAGCCCTGCGCCTGCTCCCCAACGTGACCGTTACCTTATAATTTCCGTCAGGAACCTTGACAGAAAAGAAAAAAGGTTTCGTGGATTTTCTGTCCGGAACAGGCAAGATATCATAGCCATAGCCTACCGCATCCTTATAAACAGGTTGTGGCTTCGTCATATCAAAAGTCTGGCTGTACCCCGTTAATGTTGTCAGAAGTACAACGGCTAAAATTAGTGTTCTCTTCATATTGTAAATAGATTGTTACTATTGGATTTCAGAAAGTCCTCCCCTCAAGCCAAGATCACAAATGCCGGGAGGCAGGATTCAGAGCCCTTCCATCCCTCACTTCAGGTATTTGGCCAAAGGACTCTTGATGGCCTTCAATCCCCTGGCAATATCCTTTGCATTTAATCTGGCGCCGGCCAGACTGTTATGGGTATGGTCATGGTTATAATATTTTGAAGCTTTTGACTTACTGCCACAATGCTTGTCCAACCAGTCAGCAGTAAGATTATGCAAATCAACGAATTCAACGCCAGTTGTCTTGACTACCTCACGGTACCATTTACCATAGGTATCATTACGCCGCTCTATCTTCCCGTCTTTCCATTCATTACGAGGCGTGAGCGAGACAAGGATCGGTGTAGCCCCCTTCTCACGGACATCATCAATGAATTTCTTCAGATACCACCCGAAACTGTAGACCACTTCATAATGTCCGTCACGGGCAGACCGGTAAACATGATCTGTATCCTGCGCACAGGCTATCACGCCACGTTCCTTATCATGGTCAATAGGCCCAATATCATTATGTCCAAACTGGATGAGCACGAAATCTCCCGGTTGAAGGCTATTATAGACACGATCCCAACGGCCGTCATTTAAGAAAGTACGTGTAGAACTGCCTGCCTTTGCAGCATTGAAACAAGTAATCTTTTTTTTGTCAAAGACGGTATAAGCCTGCGATCCCCAGCCCCACATGCCGTTCTTATCCTTATCCATGTTCTTGACCGTACTGTCACCGGTAATCCAGACCACAGGTTTTCCCTTTTCACGCTTTACCGGTTCCGTAGGCAAGGCCAAAGGGAGCATCATCTCCTGCAGGGGTCTCAAGGCAGGATCAGGACTCTCAGCAATACCCTCCGCCGCACTGCGCGCATTCATCATCGCGCCGAACCTGCTGCTATGGATATGGTCAATATAAAACATATACTTCTCTTTCCAAGGACTGTAATGATCGAGTTTTTCCGCAGAGATCTCATCCAGGTTTACAAATGGGACCCCGTATGTTGCGGCCACCTCTTCCAGCCATTGTGTCCAGATCCCCCTGACCACCTTTCCTGTTTTCGGATTGTAGGCATCCCGAGGGGTCAAGGACATCAGAATAGGATTTCCACCCCGCTGGCGGATGTCCCGGATAAATTTCCGCATATATTCCCCGTAAGTAAAGACGGTCTCATGCACACCAGTCTCCTGGATGATGACATGAAGAGAATCCATGCCAGTACCAGGAATACTCGCACGGGCCCGTCCCCGGTCATAGGGGCCATTGTCATTATGCCCGATGGAAATAATCACCCAGTCACCGGGCCGAATGGCATCCCGTACAGGAGCCCAGAGTTTATTGTAATAAGTACGACTGCTCATGCCTCCCAAAGCCTGATTCTCCACAGTTATTTTGTGAGGGTCAAAAAAGACATGTTCGTAGAATCCCCAGCCCCATTGGCCATTATGGCCATCCCCCAGGGTTCCGTTACGCATGGTAGAATTACCGATCAGAAAAAGGACCGGATGATTACCTATCCGGCTAGAGCCAGGAACAGGACGGGCCATCTGGGCTTTACTCAGACTGTCCAGGGTCAGATCCACTACATGGTTTACATCGGCCATCGGAGCAGGTACCTGAGCTTTCATGGAAACGGGCAGGACGACCGCCGACAGAAATGCAGACAGGCAAAGCATGGCAAATTTTCTTTTCATCATCAATTAGTTTTAATAGTTTATTCCTTCTTAAAAAAGATCTTGAGCATCGGGCATCATAAATGGCGGAGCAAATATCCGTCCACCCATGCAAAGATATAAAATATATAAGAATCATTAAAAGAATTCCGTTCAAAAAATATTCATTTTATTCAAATCTGTAAGACCAGACCCGCAAAAGGAGCACTTTTCCGGAATTACGATTCAGACATAACCGTTTTCCCAAGCCAAGCAACAGACAAAATCTATCTATTGTAATAAAGATCTTTAAAGATAAGCCTATATTCGTTTTTAATCCTTATATTTGTATTGAGAAAACTATTCAATCCTATCCAATATGATTTCAGAACATTACACTGCCAATGGCAACCGTTACAACAACGGCATGGAATATGCACGATGCGGAAACAGCGGCATACTCCTGCCTGAAGTAAGTCTCGGTTTCTGGCATAACTTCGGGAGTATCAATCCGTATGAAAGAAGCCGGGAGATAACCCGTTTTGCCTTTGATCATGGCATTACACATTTCGACCTGGCTAACAATTACGGGCCTGTTTACGGTTCCGCAGAAGAGACCATGGGGCACCTTATGGACGACACCTTCCATCCTTACCGGGATGAACTTTTTATCAGCAGTAAGGCCGGATATGAGATGTGGCCCGGACCATACGGAAACTGGGGATCAAGGAAATACCTCATGGCCAGTATTGACCAGAGTCTCCGGCGGATGCACCTCGACTATGTAGATCTCTTCTATAGCCACCGGTATGATCCGAACACACCGCTGGAAGAAACTCTTCAAACTCTTGTAGACATCGTCCGCCAGGGCAAAGCCCTCTATATCGGGATCAGCCGCTGGCCACTCAAGGCCCTTCAGTTTGCAGACGAATATCTCCGGAAGCGGGACGTACCCCTGCTGATCTACCAGGGCCGTCTGAACCTCCTCGACCGATCACCGGAAAAAGAAGGCATCCTCAACTACTGTGCAGACCATGGTATCGGATTTATCTCGTTCTCTCCTTTAGCACAAGGATTACTTACAGACCGTTACCTCAACGGTATCCCTGCGGACAGCCGGATGTCTCAGCACAATTCTTTAGACCAGTCTGTCCTGACCCCCAAACTCCTTCAATATCTAAAGAGTCTCCATGCCATCGCGGCCCAACACGATGAATCACTGGCCGATCTGGCCCTTTCCTGGATACTGGCACAACATGGCGTAACCTCCGTACTAATAGGGGCAAGCAGTACGGAACAGTTGAAAGACAACCTGAGATGTATCCATGCGCCCAGTCTCAAGGGTGTCCAGATCCCTGAATTTCAAGAGAATCCAGTTACCCAATAATTGCCCGCCGATCCGACCCGCTCCCTGTCTTCCAGATATGAACAGAAGGAAAACGCTCACCCGAAATTCTCATGAAGGACCAGGGAAATGGCAGGGCACACCTTAATCACGAATAATGAAAATTACAAATCACATGAAAAAGACTATTTTTACTTTGATGGCCATCCTGCTCTGCAGCACGGCATCTGCCCGGAATAATCCTCAGGTGGGAACACGAGAAGGAATCGTTGAAGGCCTGTATGAATCCGGGATCAGCATCTTCAAGGGTATCCCCTTTGCAGCTCCCCCTGTTGGTCAACTGAGATGGAAAGCGCCGCAGCCCGCAGCCCACTGGGCGGGAGTACGCCAGGCCATGGAGTTCGGTCCGAACCCCATGCAGGAGCCGGTCTTCGGAGACATGAACTTCGGCACCAGGAAGGTGAGCGAAGACTGCCTCTACCTGAATATATGGACGCCGGCAAAGACCTTTCAGGAAAAACTCCCGGTCATCATCTATTTCAATGGTGGAGGACTGATAGCCGGTAGCGGCAGCGAGCCACGATATGACGGGATGTCAATGGCAAGAAAGGGAATCGTGGCCATCACCGCCAACTATCGTGAGGGGATCTTCGGATTTTTTGCCCATCCACAATTGTCCAGGGAAACGACTTACAAGGGATCAGGTGACTATGGCTTTCTGGATCAGGTCGCAGCGATCAGATGGGTAAAAGACAATATAGCCGCCTTCGGCGGAGATCCTGACCATATCACAATTGCAGGCGAATCAGCAGGATCAATGTCTGTCAGTATCCTCATGGCCTCTCCTTTAGCCAAAGGATTATTCCAGCAGGCCATAGGTTCGAGTGGATCAGTAATGGGATTTCACCAACTTCCGACCCTGAAGCAAGCCGAAAGGGCGGGAATGGAATCCGCGAAAAAGATGGGGTTCAAGAATATCAGGGATTTAAGGGCCTTGTCTGCTGAAAAACTCATGAAGTTATCAGACACGATCGGACGATTCACCTACAACATCGATAATTACTTTATCCCTGAACAGCCTGTAGACATTTTCATGCGTGGGGGACAAGCCCAGGTACCTTTGCTTATAGGAGGGAACAGCCTGGAGTCTGCCCTGCCTGATCAGGAAAGCACAGTAGTTCATCTCAAGCAGATGGCACAAGCCGTCTATGGCAGTCATGCAGATGAAGTACTTGGACTTTACGGAATCACGACGGATGCAGAGGCCAAAGGGATGCCTGGACATAACTTTACCGGCGATCTCTTCATCGCCTTCAGCACCTGGAAATGGGGAAACATGCAGGCTCAAACTTGCAAGCAGCCTGTATATCGATACCTCTACGCCCATCCCCGTCCGGTCATGCGCATTTCCGGAAAGATAGCAGGACTGGCCGGTGGTGTCATTGATGCTGGGAGCCAGACTTCACAGCCTCGCGCAAAAGGTGCCGTACACTCTGCCGACATTGAATATGCGATGGGGAATCTGCCTACCAACCGTGTCTATGACTGGCAACCGGATGATTATATGGTCTCTGACATCTTTGAAAACTATTACGCCAATTTTATCAAGACAGGAAATCCTAATGGACTGGGACTGCCTGAATGGACACCGGTTAATGACAAAGAAGTTCCTCCTGTTCTTCTGATCGACACAAATACTTGCATGAAAACGGATCCGGCTATGGAAAATCGCTATCAAGCCCTTGACAGGATCATCTGGGGTCATCAATAGCCCCCCTCTTTCTCTTGAGCCACCACAGAACAGTTCAGAAGGACATACGTTTCGTACTTACTAAAAAGAGGAACGGATAGGCTAATCATCATATTCAAGAACTGGCTTGTCCGGTCCTCCCTGGATTTTATCCGCAAATGTGAACAAAATCCGGTACAGGCGACACAAGCCAGTGTAAAAAGTCATGAACACAAAGATCTGATGAACAGTAATCAAACATCTCTGCATTTTCATCAGTCTGTCTCAAATACAGGATCCCGCATTTGAGTTTACTTCAAATGGAAAAGTTCTTTTAAGGGTACACTTACCGGAGAATGATCCTTGTTTGTATCCATGAGGTCAGCCATCATATCCCACCATTTCTGGGTCACCGGGTCGACATGGCTGGTATCCTGAGTATTAACATCTTTATTACATTCCTGATAAGCAAACAAAAGGTTAGTTTCCTTATCCCAGAAAATACTGTAGTTGCTGACGCCCTGGTCTTCCTTGATCATTTTCACCATCTCAGGCCAGATCGCAGCATGACGCCGGGCATACTCTTTTTCACAACCCGGTTTCAGATACATTTTAAAAGCAAATCGTTTCATAGTCCTTCGTTTTTGATATTGTTTCAGTTATTATTTCCGTTCATACCTCTCCTTCTTTCCAAAGGAGAAGAAATTACTTAAACTCCATACACTCCCTTCGCCTCCATGCTTAAAAGTCTATCGGAATCCCCCTTCTCCAGATGCCAGGGCCCTCAAAGATCCATGAATCCGGGATTTTATCTCTGCAAGAAAGCAGGTGCAGTCCCATCCCCGCCCCGAGAGTCTCCGGCCGACTTCTCTTCACCCGTCTGTTCCAAAGCCAAACGATTGTCATCAGCAACTTCGCAATAGATTCTCCGAGGATCATACCGGGACATTTGCCTAATCCAGCCTTCATCCTTCTTCAAGGTCTTTCCATAAGAATCATTGGCAGCAAACATCATTACAAAACTCGGATGATTACCATAAATATCCACAATATGCTTGCTTTCTCTCACCCTGTTCTGCTCTGCCAGCGTCTCCCCGGGACTACTCCCTACGGCATACGGCCAGGCAGGGCCCTCCATTTCCAGATAAAATCCCAGACAGTCAGCAGCGGTAAAAGCAGCTTCAGGAGGAAAATGATGATGGAAACGAATGACATTGATCCCCTGTTCCTTATAATGCTTAAAGAGATTAAACCAGAAATCCACATCCGTGGAAAGATAGGCGGTCAAGGAGAAATCACTATCAGCTACTGTTCCGTGAAACGAAACAGACCGGCCATTGATATAGTATTCTCCTCCCTTGGCACTGATGTCACGAACCCCGAAAACAGTAGACATCGTATCTCTCTTGATCACCACACCAAGTTCATAAGTGTTCGGATGAAACTCATCCCACTTATCCAAGAAACAGGAGAGATGATATTCCCGTGACTCCGCTCCATCCTGACCAGGTCGGCCTTCCACGCCTAGCACCTTGACAGGACTATCCTCAAGCAAGAACTTTAATCCCTTTTCAAAACCCTTATCACCTTGCAAGAAAACCTGAAGGGAATGTTTCTGCTCATCATACTCCCCTACTCTGACCTTCAAGACCGCCTGCTTCGCCCTTGCCAGCAACTCTATTCTTCCACCAATACCATTCCAGTTACCTTTCTCCACCGAAGATCCTGTGCCCGAATCTGTATCCAAAGCCAGACTTCTGATCCCATTATTGACCTCAACAGCTATCTGATTCATGCCGCCAAAAGATAAAGAGGATGTAATATCATATTGATAGGGTAAAGAATTCATCAAGGACTGTCCTACCTTGCTGCCATTAACATAAACAGTTGTTGCCACATGCGGTTGTCCCAGGAACAGGATGACACGAGACCGCTTCCATTCCTTAGGAACACAGACGGATTTCCAATACCACACGGTACCTACATAGTTAGTTTCAGGCTCAGATAAGGACGCCAGCCGTGCCACTCCAGACCGATGAGGCCTGGCCATAAAAGAATCGAGGAAATAACTGGAATCATTGAGCAGATTTGTCTCTTTCAACGCCAGGGGCATCAGACCTCCCTCACGATTTGTCAGGAGAAAACCAGGCAGGGAAATCCTTCTCCCCACCTTATGAATGAGAGAGGAAGGTGCAGTAATCTCGTCAGTGGTATACCACCAGTAACCGGCAAGATCTATTTTTTCCTGTGCATTAACCCTTATGGAAAGCAGAGCAAAAAGCGCAAAAAAGAAGTACCATTTCTTCATGTCTACATCATTTAAAAGGATATCCTTCCCCTCTGTTCTTTACAGGATTTCCCCTTAGAAAAACATCAATGGAAGAATCATCTCTCCGGCAGATTCCTTTCGGAAACAAATCTTTTCATGGTTCAGCAACACTACAAGTCGTTCGTGGTCCTGGACTTGTCTTATAAAGGACAAATTTAATAAATTATTCAGATTAAAACAACATTTTTAATAGTTTTTATTCTTTTTTCTTCAAGACTGGTAAAAAGTCAAGGACAGGATCAGGCAAGGCCCCATGACTCCCAGAGATGGAAAACAAACAAGAAAAAAGGACCGAGATTTCCATCCCGGTCCAGGCTAAATCAACCATTTATGATTTCAACAGACAACCGTTGTCTCAGAAATCATATCCTCTATTTCCCCCATCCGGGATTCTGTGTCAGATTACCCTTAGCCTTGAGAATATCAATCTGCGGGATCGGGAAGAAATACATTTTATCATCCCATTCACGAGTTTGATAATCAGGACGATAGACCAATGATCCATCACTGTTCTTCGTGATCTTAAGTTCCTTTACTTTCTTGAAATATTCATCAGCCTCTTTCCAGCGGCGGACATCAAAGAAGCGCTGGTCCTCGAAGCACATTTCCACAAAGCGCTCATTCTTATACTTCTCCCAGAACTCCTCGTTGGTCATCGTGGACGGCAATGCTGGCATGTTTACTCCCGGTCTCTGTCGAATGATGTTCACAGCCTGAAGAGCAGAGAGCAGACACCCCTTGGGAACAGCAGTATAGGAACCGGTAGCACGGAAGGCAGCCTCAGCATAGTCCAGATAGATTTCGCCCAGCCGGAATGTCATCCATGAATGGCGGGAAGTCTTCTTCCGTCCTGTAGCAGAAAGATCCAGACTCCCGTCCAGGAGTTTTTTCAAGTAATAACCGGTAGGAGTGCCGCCGACTTTCGGCTCTCCGCTGATCCCGCCATAGAAGGTCTCAAGTCCGTCACTATTAGCTATCGGCCATCCCTTTTCGCCATTTACCGCAAAAACCATGGCAAAACGAGGATCACGGTCTGCAAAAGGATTCTTCGGATCAAAAGTCGGATCCTTGCTTTCAAATCCCGTATCCGTCAAGACCACATCATAGCCGTTCCTGGTCTGGAAAGCCTCGGCAAGTGTCTCACTCGGGCAGTTACCGCCCCCACCGGCACTGGCTATACCCACAGGGAAATTTCTGGACTCCGGTTTTCCATAATCATCCACACGACGCGCATAGATCAGTTCAGGATTATTGCTGTTCCCAGGCATAAAATTGTTCGGTCCCCAGTTACTGTTATAAGCTCCTAAATGAATACCCTGGATAGCCGCTGAGTCCAGCACAGCCTGGCAGGTCTGAGCAGCCAGCAGGTATTTGTCATTGTGGGAGCCGTCCGTATTGAAAAGCGGGCTGGCAGCATACAGGGCGGCACGTGCCTTCAGGGACATAGCGACCAACTTGTTGAAACGACCAGTCTCAGCAGGGCTCATGGTGTTGGAGCCTAAATTTGTATAATCCATCGGGAGATGATCCTGAACGGAGTCACAAGTAGCAATAATGGAATCCAGCACATCCTCTGCCGGCATCTGTTTCAGGACATTCCTCTGCTCTGCAGTCAGGTTAGCCGTATAGTAAGGTATGGCCCCATACTGACGGACCAGGAGGAAATAGAAATAAGCCCGAAGCAGTTTTACCTCGTATGGGAATCGCTTGTACTGAGCCAGATTACGGTAATAATTATCCGTATTCAACTGATCCTTAAAGTCCAGATCCTTGAAGTTGTACAGGAAATCATTGCAATCAGCGATGGCATAATAACTGGCCCCCCACTGAGCAGACAAAGGATCAGAAGGGCTCCAGGAGCCATTAAAGAAATCATTGACTGAAGCACTGGTATTGCAATACACAGCCTCATCAGAGGCTGAAGCGAGCATCCCCCCTCCATAATTGTCACCATAATCATAATCCAGTTGACAATAGATATTGGAAACCAGGCCATCTACCCGGTCATAAATCCGGGAGATATAATCCTTGTTCACATTATCATACTCATGATAGTTGAGTTGGTCACTGCAAGAGACCAGGACGAGGGGTACACAAGCTATGCCGAATATAATTTTATTGATTTTCATTGTGTCTTATATTAATCATCCAACATTAGAAATCGAAACTGAGACCTGCTACTACACTTCTGGTCAGAGGACGCAACGTGTTATAGGTTTCAGGATCAGCGATCTTGATATGATCGAAACAGAGGAGATCGACGCCACGGACGTAAAACTTTGCCTTGCTTACGACTTTCAGATGATGAAGCAGGGAAGCAGGGAAATTATAATAAGCCTCGACATAGCGGAGTTTCAGGAAAGAACGATCCAGCATCCAGAAACTGCTGTTCCGGTAGTTGTTCGGACTGCTCTGGTAAGCCAGACGCGGATATTTGGCATTCTGGTTCTCCGGTGTCCAGCGATGATCGTAATATTCCTTGGAGATACTTGTACTTGCGGTTAGCGGGCGGACAAGGAGACTACTCATCATTGCCGAATAATGCCCCGTCCCCTGAAAGAGCGCGTCCATACCAATACCTTTATACTCAGCACCGAGTTTGAAAGAATAGTAGATTTCAGGACAAGTTGTATTATAGCCGATAGCCTTGACATCATTTCCATCGATCACGCCGTCACCATTGACATCCTTGTACTTGATGTCACCAGGGTAGACAGCCCCGAAGTTCTGTTTCGGACTGGCATCAATATCCGCCTGATCCTTGAACAAGCCAATGGCCTGAAGACCTTCCAGTTGTCCGTAAGGTTTACCGGTCATGACCAGATTCGAGTAAGCACGAGGCTCCTCAAGCATATTCTTGACAATATTCCGATTGTAAGCAAAGTTGCCGCCGAAATTAAAAGTCCAGCCGTCAGCCATCGTCTTGATCCAGTTGATCCCTAACTCCACGCCATGGCTGTTGATCTGGCCGGCAGCCTCGTACGGAGCATCTTCACCTAAAATGGTCGTATACTTTCCCCCGGCAGAGAACCAGATATTGTCACGATGCTGGAGATAATAATCAAAGGTCAGGTCCAGTCCGTCAAGAACAGTGGCATCAAAACCGACATTAAATTTATAAGCCCGCTCATGCTTTTTAGCCTCACTGGCCAGACGAGCCATTTCATAACGTCCGTTACCATAGCCGAAGTCCGTTCCTGTACGATAGCCGTTCCCGGAACCCTGGTAGAGTTGTTCCCAATAATCATTCACAGGTATAGCATCCACGTTCTGTACTCCCCAGGAAGCACGAAGTTTCAGGAAGTTAAGCCAACTGACATTCTTAGCCCAAGGCTCATCAGAGATCAGCCAGGCTGCTGAAAAAGCAGGTGACAGAGTCCACTTATGCCCCGGTGCCAGCACATTGCTCCCTTCATAAACCCATGAAGTATCAAAGAAATAACGGTTCTTGAAACCATAATGTGTATAAAAGGAACCTCCCAAACGATAATTAGTGGTATTCAAGCCCTGATAGTTTTTGTACTCATATTCCCACCGAGCCTGCGCATAGATGGAATGTTCACCGAAAGTGCGGTCGTATGCCATCTGGAGATAGTAATTAAACAATTTATTATAACTGCTCAAGCTTGAACCTTCATCCATGGCGGTAGAGTTTACCGTATACAGATAGTTGGACGTTGAGGCGACCGAGCCATCGGGTTCCCACCCCGTTACCGATTCCATGCCATAGTTATAGAGCCGGGAGTGATCCTCCGTAATCAACGAAGTATTATCGTAGGCCAGACGGAAAGAACCGGTAAGTCCCTTCAGGAAAGAATCAAAATTCTGCGTCAGCTCCATATCAGCATCAAAGGTATGACGGTGGTTCTTGCTGTAGGCAGCACCGACGGCCTGAGCTACAGGATTCATTGTCCCGGCAAACTGAGAGTTTCCTCCCCATGTTCCATCTGCCGTTTTTATAGGAAACGCACCAGAGGGAACATTATAAATATCCGACCAAAGGTCAGCATTATTCCCCGGATAATTGGATTCCGCAAGGGTGCCGAGCAAGTGGATCGTCAGCTTGGTCTTCGGGCTCAGGTCTATATCCCAGTTGGAGCGGATATTAGCCTTCTGGTATTTTTCCTGAGTAGAATAACCGTCATTCTCATTCGGCTGTTTCGTAAAACCATTGCTGTTGACCAGATTGAAGAAAGTATAATAACGGAATTTCAAGCCACCACCACGGAAACTGAGATTGAAATTATCCGTTGAGCAAACATCACGGAACACCTCATCCAGCCAGTTCACATTAGGGAAATTATAAGGCAGGGTACCATTCTTATAAGCATTCAGTGAATTCTCATCAAATACCGGTGTAGAGCCCTCATTCGCACGGGCCTCATTCACCGCGCTGGCGTAGGTATAGCCATCTACGAAAGACGGACGACGCTCCATCCAGTTGAACAAGTGCTCATAGGAAGCATGTATCTCTTTCTTATTATACAGTCCATGCTTGGTAGTGATGACCAGCACTCCGTTAGCCCCTTTATAGCCATAGAGAGCTGCCGCTGCCGCATCCTTCAGGACAGTAACATTCTCCACCTCTTCAGGTGTAATATCCGTGATCTCACGTTCTATACCATCGACAATGATCAGAGGATGGCTGCTCGTACTCTGGATACCACGGATATAATTAGACGTGGAAGTACCTCCAAAACGGGAAGATTCCTGAAGGGTCTGCAAGCCGAGGACCTGACCGAACAAGTCCTGGCCGACATCCTTCGTAGAACGCTTATCAATGTCTGCGCCCCACGCCCCGGCCACACTTCCGGTGGACTCACGCTCCGTGAGGATCTTACCGGAGCCATTGTCTACCGGCCGAGAAGAATAGCCAAACTTCACTACTATGGGTTGATTTCCCGAAACCTTTACCATTTTCTCACTCTGGTTAGGCGCTTCCACCTTTAACACCTCACCACCAGCAAGAGAAAAGGAACCATCCTTTGCAGTAGAAACGATCCGGTCAGGATGATTGACATCTATGACGACAGCCCCCGATACCGGTTTGTTCCATTGGTCAAGTACTACTCCCTTGATATCTTCCTTCTGAGCTGCCATTGGCAAAGAAAGAGCGACGAACAATGGAACCAATATATTTTTCTTATTCATTATTTTCAAACTTAATGATTAATATTCATACTTGGATTAATATGAAAGAGAATTACCATCCGGGATTCTGGACCAGTCCATAACCCTTATTGACTTCTGTCAACGGCCAAGGCTCCAGATACCATTTCGGATCAAATCCATCCGTCCACCAGATACGAGTCCGCTTCACTTCCTGCGTCTCATACTTGAACTTTGTGGGATACTTGATATGATGCTTCTGGTTATATCCAAACCACCGCGTCTCCTCGCTTAATCCATACGGAGTACCGTCATCATGAAGCGGATAAGTCAATAATTTATGAACCGGTTGCTCAAAGATATCTGCCCGCTTGTAACGGATCAGGTCAAAATAGCGGGTATCTTCCAGACCGAGTTCACAGACACGTTCCTGAAGAAGACGGTTCAGAAGTTGATCCTTGTTCGTCGACAGATGCTCATCCGGATAGGCAGCCTCCAGTCCTTCGAGTCCCACACGGGCCCGGACCTTGTCTATCAGCGCAATAGCCCCCTTCAGATCACCCTTCTGCAGTTTTGCTTCCGCATAGGTCAGATAGATGTCACTCAGGCGGAGATAGCACCATTGGATCTGATAGGGAGAACGGATACCGTCCGCATTACAGTAATATTTCTGGTTACCCAGGCCCGTGCCAAACTGACTTGTAGCTTCAGTGATGGAAGCATTGGCAAAGGCAGCCTCATTATATCCTCCATTTACGCCAGATGCACCTCCGCCAATCCACATCTCACGCATACGGCCACTCAGATTTCCAGTAGCCTCATCCATACTGGTAGCCTCACCGCAGACGAGCATAGTCTCATACAAACGGGGATCGCGGGTATAGTGCACATGAGTAGCATCACCTCCACCAGTGGTGAACATGGTATCCTTCGGGGCATCCGTCATCTGAGCCCAGTTGAACGGTCTCCCATCAGCCCATCCGAACATCGTCATATAATCAAAGGTCGGATTGGTACTGCAACGACCTATCGCCTGCCAGGAATGCCAGGCGTATGTACTCAACTTATAAGAATCAATGTCAACTACACGGGTAAAATGCAGGATTTCAGGACTCTTGGCATTATAATAAGCTTTACGGAAAGCATTACAATAGTCCTGAGGGCGATGGCCATCGGCCTGTACCAGAGCATAGCCTCCACGGGCATCTAACTCTGTAAAGAAATCCTTACAGGCATTGTATAAGGAATCCCACAGTTCCGGTTTGTACCCTCCATACCAGACCAGGTGCTGCTTTTCAGCATCAGAAGTGCCCCCATAGTATCCTTCACTGGAATTAAACAACGGAGAAGCGGCAAATTGCCAGATCTTGCACTTCAGGGCCATTGCCCCGGCTCTCGTCCAATGGCCCGCATCCGACTCCGGGTTAGCTACTGTCCAGGGCAGATAAGGAATAGCCTGATTCAACAGACTGATCATATAGTTGACCGTCTCTTCAACGGTAGCCCGAGGGAGATGATAGGTAGCATCCGTACCACTGAAGGTACTCTTGATGATCGGCATCCCACCATAGAACTTGAAGGCATCAAAATATTTGGCAGCCATCAGGCATTTTGCTTCTGCCTTATACTCAGCTTTAGTAGCCGCATCCATATCGGGCACCCGATCTACATTCTCTATTAACAGCCAGCAATTATGAATGGCCTCAAAAGTGTTATTGCATCGATAATCAAACAGCAGACCATCCCCACCATAACTAGAATTCAATGTCCCCGTATAGTATGCAATACTACCCGGCTCATTGGAGAAATTGCTCAGATAACAGTCTGTCATGTCATCAAACTTCGTAGCATAAGTAGAGTATGTATATGGAAAACTATTGGAATGTTTATACGGTAACCCATAGTACTGCAGGGAATAGATCCCGGCCAGGAACTGTTTGGTATATTCAGCGCTGTTGAAGACCGTATCCTCTGTGACATCACCACTGGGAGCTTTTTCCAGGAAAGCGCTCCCGAATTTAATTTCATCGGTACAGGAGACTGCAGAAAGGATGACACACCCAAGTACTGCAACAAATATACCCTTATTTATTAATTTCATAGGACGTTTTGAATTTAGAATTAGAAATTAATCTGAAGACCTAAAGAATAGGTTTTGGTTAATGGATACTGTGGTGCATCATTTACCTGAGACTCCGGGTCCCCCCACTTGAAACTGGTAAAGGTAAGCATGTTATAACCACTGAAAGAAACGGCACATCTCTGGATTTTCAGTTTCTGCAGGAACGGGAAGTGAAGATTATAAGAAATGATAAAGGATTTCAAGCGCAGATAACTTGCATTCACCTCGTAGAGCGTAGAATTAATATAGTTCTGTGCTGCAGCCCGGTCACCGGTAGGACGTGGATAGAACGCATCCGTGTGATCCTCTGTCCAGGTATTATCATACATATATTGTAGCAGACCTCCCATATCATTGTCTACATTACTATGGAACGGACGCATAAAAGTTCCTCCCAACATACGGGAGACACCAAAGGCCCCGGTCCAACGCGCTGAAACACTCAGGTCTTTCCAGGTAAAACCGGTATTGAAACCTAAAATGAAGTGCGGGTCATCGGTATTCTTGCTCAGCCCACGGCTGGCATCATCAGAATCAATCTTACCATCATGGTTCAGATCAACATAGACAGCATCGCCCGGCCTGAGATCGGAGATAAACTGTGTCGGGAAAGGTTCACCGAATTCTTTCTGATAATCTGCTTCACATCCTTTATAATAGAAGCGCCAGAATTTATACAGGGAACGTGCTCCTATACGATGCCCTTTTGCCATCTGATAAGCATAGTCCTGAGGAGCTTCCTTCTCTTCCAGAATCTTGTTCTCATTATCAGACAGGTTAAGACCGAGATCATAGCTAAAATCATTAGTTATACGGTCATTCCAGGAGAGGGAAACTTCCCATCCCCAACTCTTCACCTTACCCAAATTGGCAGCAGGAAGAGTAAATCCTATCAGGTCCGGAGCGGTCTGGTCGTACAGTAAGATATGATCACGATGCTCTACATAGTAATCAAAGGTCGTTCCCAGTCTGTCTTTGAAGAAACGCAGGTCGATACCATAGTTCTGTTTATGTGCTTTTTCCCAAGTCACATCAGGGTTATTACGGGCAGCCTCAAGGGCAGCATTCTGGATAGCCCCGCTGATACCGAAGTCGTATGCACGGCCGCCACGGTTAAGCAGTGAAGTATTATTGATATAATAGGGATCCGGAAGATACATAAATCGTTGTCCACCTATCTGGTCATTTCCGACTACACCGTAGGTGACACGGAGCTTACCGAAAGAAACGATCCTGGTAATCGGCTTGAGCCAGGGTTCATCGGTGAACACCCAGCCTGCACTGACTGCGGGGAACTTACCAAAACGCTTGTTCTTGGCAAAGTTTTCTGAGCCATTATACCCGAAGTCAAACTCAGCCATATAGCGGTTGTTCCAGTCGTATGCCAGACGTCCCACCAATCCTACATAACCCGTCGGGATGGCAGGATAAGAACTCGGATAGTAAGTTTTGCTCTGGTTATAAAGGAGCAAGGCTCCGACATGGTTCAGTCCGAAGTTATGATCATAGTTGATACTGGCATCCATGTACCAGTTACGACCCTTCCCCGTACTGGTAGAGTAATGCATGACATCCAGGGCACCATTCATCTTATAAGCAATATTCTGAGTCCCGTCTGCATTGGTAGTGACAACGGGAGTATAAGTAGGCAGCGACTGAGAGCAGTCTGTATCAGCAGTAAAAGAACTGTTATAGGATCCTTTCAACTGGAAAGAAAGTCCAGAGATAATAAAATCGAGTTTCTGCTTTAAGATCATATCCACATCCAGGGTATTGACACTCTGCTTGTCATAACCGGCACCATAGTAGTTGGCACCTGTAGCTCCCTGGAAAGGCAGCCAACTACAAGTACCGTCAAAGACGACATACTTACCGTCAATGATTCCAGGACTGGAGAACGGAGTCGTATAATAGAGGTTCTTGAAAAATCCGGTAGGTCCCTGTGAACCAAGAGGATTGCGCTTATTACTCACAATACCGCTGAGGTTCATGGAAAGGGTTGTCGAGGAGGTGACGTCCAGATCCAGGTTGGCACGATAATTAAAACGCTGGTAACTGTAATTGTTATCGTATGGTTGTGTCAACTTATGGAACATACCGTCCTGGGTAAAGGCTCCCACGGAAATAAAATACCGGGCGTCCTTCGTACCCCCTGATATGTTCATATTATGCTGGGTCTGAAGCGAAGACTTGTTCAGCACAAAATTGATCCAGTTCATGTCCGGATAGAGGACTGGATTACTGTGCGTCTTGAAAGCCTGGATGACAGCGTCTGAGAAAACCGGAGTAAAAGTTGGATTTGAGGCTGTCGGCGTAAAATCATACTGGTCGCGCAAGTTGCGGAAGGTGGCATACTCGTATGAGTTAGCCAATTTCAATGGTTTTGACGGGGCAACCACACTCCAGTTGGTTGAGAAGGACACTCTGGCCTTACCTTCCTTGCCGCGCTTTGTTGTCACCAGGATGACACCGTTTGCACCACGTACACCGTAGACTGCCGTAGCAGAAGCATCCTTCAAGACCGTAATGCTTTCAATATCATTCGGATCGAGATCATTGAAGGAACGCTCCACGCCATCCACCTGCAGCAAAGGAGCCTGGCCGGACGAGTTGAAGGTCCCCTTGCCACGAATATACAATGCGGCAGCATCAGAACCAGGCTCACCACTCACCTGCACCGAAGAAAGACCGGTCACGGCACCGGCGAGCATATTATTGATGGATCCTGTAGGAGTCTCCGCCAACTCATTTCCAGAGACACTGGAGACGGCACCGGTCACGGTTACCTTTTTCTGTACACCATAGCCCACGACCTGTACCTCCTGGATCTGATTGACATCTGAGGCCAGGGAAATTCTCATCCCACCTGCCTTGGCGGTAAATGTCTTCGGCTTGAATCCGATATAAGAGACCGTGAGTTTCATCCCCGGTTTGGCAACAACTTTAAAGTCACCGTCCAAATCGGTCACTGAACGGGCTTTCCCATCCACAGAAATCGTGGCGCCGATGACCGGATCGCCGTGATCATCGACAACTGTACCTGTAATCTGATCCTGTGTTTGCGCGTATGCTGGACTACTGCACATAAAACAACATACGAATACAAAACAAGCTATCAGAACAGGAAAATAGAAATTGAATCTACTTCTTGAATTCATAGACTTACTGATTATTTATTGATCAAAATTATTATACGATTCACTTTACCTTCAGACCTGTCATCAGACAAGAGGTCATTCCGGAATTTGTTTTAGTTTTTTTATTTGACTGTTATCGGCAAAAAGGAATCATGTTGAGAGCGGACAGTGTTTGTTTAATTTTATATATGTTGTGCAAAGATAATAAAAAATTAGCACTTAAGGGAAATCTTTTAAGCATTTGCTCAGACTATTCAGAGGTTCTGCTCAATAAACAGATCTGAATGGTCCTTTTCCCTCCGTCTCAGGTATTGTCCTTCTACTGAAATCCATTTTAACAGGATAAAATGAATTCTATTTTATCCGAAACAGATACCATGAGATGGATCTAAGATACAACATCGATGCATTTTTTGTTTGTTTTGTAGGTGAAGTTTTCATGACGTTTTAATTTTTAGTTACTTGTACGATAGATTAATAGTCTTTAACGCTGCAAAAATAATTAACTTTCTAATACCATACCGTATAAATTTGTTCAAATACTATTCTTTTTGTTCAAAAGTAAGTATTTTCAGATCTTTCTCAAGCTAAAAGGAGAAGGAAACGATACAAATCAGATCCTTTGAAGCACTTTTTTAACGATTCATTCTTTGAGGCCACCGATTATTTAGCTATTTTTGTAACGGGAATCTCCTCTAGGACTTTCCACAACTCAAGAGTCAACAAAATTTTCATAATTATGAATGACCATTTTCACCGCCTGAAACAAATATCCTTCATCCTTTTGGCATTCCTGTCCGTCTTTCTCACAAACGCCTGTCACAGGATTGCTTCAGGAGCAGATATTTACATAATGAAAGATGGGAAGAAACTGATTGTCACTCCCATCAAACACGCCTCAGTTGAGATGAACTATGATGGTCTTGAATTTGAGATAGACCCGGTGGCTAGCAATGTCCCCCCTATTGTAGAATATTTCGATAAACCGAAAGCCGATTACATACTCGTAACCCACAAGCATGATGATCACTTTGACAAATCCGGGATTCTGGCACTGACCGATGGCTCTAAGACACAGATTCTCATGGATGTAAGCAGTTGGAACCGCTATTATCATCGTGGAATGCACATCTCAAATGGACAGAAAGCCATCCTGGGGAATGGCATCACGGTATATGCCGTCCCGGCCTATAATATCACGAAGAAATACCGGAAAATTCATCAGAAGGGAATAGGAAACGGCTATGTCATCGACTTTAATGGTTTCCGTGTTTACATTGCGGGAGATACAGAACTGATCCCGGAGATGAAGCAACTGAAGCATATTGATATAGCCTTCCTGCCCTGTAACCAACCTTATACAATGACCCTTAAACAGTTACGTGAAGCCGTTCTGCTCATCCGCCCTAAAGTAGTTTATCCCTATAATTGGGGGAAGACTAAACCAGAAGCGATCGAGAAGGCCCTCCGGGGAGTCCCTTCGGAAGTAAAGATGAAGTATTTCAAATAAAAAATCCCCCTGCCGATGATTTCGACGGGAGGAGTAAATTGATACTGATTCAAAAAATCAGTATCAACGCTTTTCCTGCAGAACTGCCATCACAAGCTCTGCTAATTTTTCTGCACCTTTGGCAGTAGGATGAATTCCGTCTTTCTGCTGAAGTTTGGCATAAGGTCCATAAGCGGTGTGAAGATCCATCAACCGGCACTTGTTTTTCTTAGCCAATGTGCGGATAACAGGATTGATACCATTTACGATTACACTGTCATTGATATTCCATGTCGGCTTAAAGGCAGGAATAGGTGTAGCCAGATAAATTACAGGATGTGAAGGAAGCATCTTCAAAGAATCAATCATCTGTTGCATATCCTTCCTGAAATCCTTTCCATAACGCCAGTTCTCAGGCTTGGAATCATTCGTTCCCAAGCTAATGATCACTATCTGGGGGCGAAAAGCCAGGGCATCCTTCCACTGGCGCTCACGCATATAAGGAAAATCACCCTTATTCAGCAGTGTACGCGCAGATACCCCGAAGTTCTTCACGAGATACCCGGCACCCAGATCCTTTTGCAGATCAGCAGGATAACCTTTCTCAGAAGACATATCAATGCCAAATCCTGCCGTAATACTATTGCCGATACAGGCTACACGAAGAGCATCACGATAAGGGACAGGATGAGTTGCGAGCCAGGAGGACAGATCATCCAGCATCTGGTCATGATAAGGAAAGGTCGTCCGGAATCCGAAACCATGTCCGCCAGTGGGATAGACATACAAGGCACAATCGTTGCCAGCGTTCCGCATGGCCGAATAATAAGCCACCCCGTTCTGCACAGGAGGCACTCCCCCGTCATCATTCGCCAGGAAGACGACCGCAGGAGGAGTCTGATGGACACGTACCTGGCGATCGTTGGAAAAATCCTCTACCAATCGCTCGTCCGGTGATTCCCCCAGGAAATTGTCCCTTGAACCCTGATGACAGCCTTTCCCCATCGTAATGACTGGATAGAAAAGGATGGAGAAATCAGGACGTACGTCATAACCGGCATGAGTACTGAGCGTTGAAGCAAGATGGCCGCCAGCAGAAAACCCCATGATCCCCACATCATAAGGATCAATCTGCCATCTGGCGGAAGAATCACGCACCATTTTCATCGCCTGTTCAGCATCACTTATCGGAAGAGTACGATCACCATGAGGCATACGGTATTTCAGGACAAAATAACTGATGCCCCGATGGTTGAAGAAATCAGCCCATTGATACCCTTCATTGTCGATTGCCAGATGCGTGTATCCTCCTCCCGGACAATCCACGACAGCCCTTCCGGAAGGATGGGCGGGCAGATAGCAAGTTAAAGAGGAAGCCCCGTCAGGGGTGATATTCAGTACAAACTTCCGTGCGGTCTGGGCAGCAGAAGACAATGCTATCAATAGCAGGAAACCAGATAAGATATTTCTTTTCTTCATTACCTATATATATTATTGACACGATTCTGATCCTTAGTCCAAACGGATCAGTCTGTTGCCATTTAGAATTTCTTTCCGTTGATAATCACTTTCTTAACGATTGAATTCGGTATCAGATCCGGATCAAAGGCATTCTTTTCATCCGTCACATTAATATTCTCAAAGGTAAAATGATCCAACTGATACTTATCGCTCGTGCTGACATCAAAGAAATTCTTACAGTTGATCCGGATATTCTTCATCACGATATGATGACAACGGCTCAAGGGCATATCGTCGCGCCGTTCAGGTTTGAAGAACTGGCTCCAGGGACGCACCACCAGAAAATCTTCGGCCTTCCCGGTAAAGCCATCCACGGTCACATAGCCATACTGCTGGGGAGTATCCGGACGTAACTTGAGCCATAACACACGTTGTGCATGATCAGCATAGCAGTGCCTGAGGACAACATTATGGTCTTCTATACTCTCACTGCCCAAAGTCAGACAGCCATGGACTGTCCCGTAATGACAGTTTTCGATCAGGATATTCCGGTTCGGCCCGTCTGTACTGTCCTTGTCCGCCCATGTTCCTTTACCGCCCTTCATGACGACGGCATCATCATTGACATTCATGTAACAACCATTGATCAGGACATCATGGCAGAAATCAACATCAATAGCATCCGAACTGGGAGCTTTTACCGGACCAGAGGTCGGCGCATAGATATAGCAGTGAAGATAGCGCACATGATTACTGCGATAGAGATGATTGGTCCAGAAGGCGCTGTTCACCAGACGGACATCCTGAAGGGTAACATTCGTACAATTCGAGATATAGACAAGCCGGGGACGTAAGGCTTCCTTATTCGTACACTGCGGATTCCACTGCCGGCGGATCCAGAATTCCTGCCAGTAATTGAAGCCATTCCCGTCAATCGTCCCCTCTCCGGCAATCGTAAAACCATTAAGTCCATCTGCATTGATAAGGGCAGCAAAATAGGAACAGGTCTGTCCCTCAATACGGGTCTTGACAATAGGGTAATTAACGATCCGGTCACTGCCCTTCAACTTTCCGCCTCTTTCCAGATAAAGATTCGTCCCCTGACGGAAGAATAAGGAACCCGTGAGGAAGGTGCCTTCAGGAATGACAATTACTCCTCCTCCATTCCGGGCAGCCTTATCAATCACTGCCTGAATTTGTCTGGTCTGGATAATCGTACTGTCACTCCTGACCCCATAGTCCGTAATGACATAACGGGTACCGAGTCGGCCTGCATCAACCTTGGTGGTATCGGAAAACCAAGCCTCCATAGGCGTGCCGTCAGGCCATAACTCTTTCTTTTCTTTTGCCGAAACTGACAAAACGGTCAGTAGCATAAATGTACAGGATAACAGGATTTGTTTCATAGATTAAAGTATTTTGTTGTTTGTTCGGCCATCATCGGCCATTCCTTCCTTGCGTTTCTTTTCGTATAAGATTACCGGCAAAGGTAGCAATATTTTTTCAGAGTATGTTTGCTTGATTTGATAAATAACCTTTATTTTTGACTTTTCTCAGAAGAAAAACTCGTTTCTTCATTTTTTATTGCTAACTTTGTTGATAACAAACAACTTTTGGATTTTACGACAAAGAATAGTATGAAAGATTTCTTCAAAAACGTCCTTGCCACCATTGCAGGTATATTTGGTTTCGGACTCGTTCTTTTCATCTTCGGTTTATTGGGTTTAGCCGGCATTATCGCCTCTGAAAATTCCCCGAAGAAAATAGCAGACAATTCCGTTCTGGTGCTCAATCTAAAGGGTACGATTCAAGAGCGGGTAGATAATGACCTGTTGAGCAAACTGACCGGAGGCGAGGCCAGTCAGATCGGACTTAACGATCTTCTCTCATCTATCGCCAAAGCCAAGGAAGATCCTCATATCAAAGGAATTTATATTGAGACAGGAGCACTGATCAATAATTATGGCACCCTGCAGGAGTTGCGCAACGCTTTGGCTGACTTCAAGAAAAGCGGCAAATGGATCATTGCCTACGGGGATATGTATACCCAGGGAGCTTATTACGTCGCTTCTCTGGCTGACAAGATCTACCTGAATCCGTCTGGCATGATCGACATCCATGGCATCGGGGCACAACCGATGTATATCAAAGACCTGGCTGCCAAATTCGGCATCCATTATCAGGTCATCAAGGTAGGTGCTTACAAGAGTGCCACGGAAGCTTACACCTCTGACCGGATGAGCAAGGCGAACCGTATCCAGTTAACAGCCATCATCAATGGCACATGGAAAACTGTCGTTAATGCCATTTCGGCCAGCAGACATATCAGCCGGGATTCCATCAATGCTTACGCTGACCATCTCATCCTCCTGGCTGATGCGAAGAGCTACAAGAAAGACAAACTTGTAGATGGCTTTCTCTATGATGATGAAGTAAAGAACGTTGTAAAGAAACAACTGGGCCTCGATAAGGATCAGACTATTTCACAGGTAAGTCCGGAAGAAATGGACAAAGCTGACCGACATAACCACGGAGGACAAGTCGCCGTCTACTATGCAGAAGGGGAGATCGTCCTCAATAATACTGCCAGCAATTTTGTCAGCCAGGATGCTATCGTCTCTACAAAAGTTTGCAAGGATCTGGAGAAACTCAAGGATGATGATGACGTGAAGGCAGTGGTGATCCGACTGAACTCACCCGGTGGCGATGCCTACGCTTCTGAACAGATCTGGCATGCCGTAACAGAACTGAAAGCCAAAAAACCGGTAGTGATCTCCATGGGAGATCTGGCTGCCAGCGGAGGCTATTACATGAGTTGTAATGCCAACTGGATCGTGGCTCAGCCTACCACACTCACGGGGAGCATCGGCATCTTCGGCGTCTTCCGTGACCTCAGCGAACTGGGTACTAAAAAACTCGGATTACATTTCGACCAGGTAGAAACCAACAAACATTCGATTTTCGGGGATACCTGGGCACGGCCTCTAGACACGGAAGAACTCAGACTACTCGCCGGGAATATCCACCGGGGATACCAACTGTTCCGCTCTCGGGTAGCCCAGGGAAGGAAAATGACAATTCCACAAGTGGAACGTATCGCACAAGGACACGTTTGGCTGGGTATGGATGCCATCAAATTAGGATTAGTGGACCAACTCGGGGGCACAAATGTGGCAGTAGCCAAAGCTGCCCGCCTCGCTCATCTGAAGACCTATCACACGAAAGGCTATCCGCAACCTGGTGACTGGACGGACCGGTTCATGAAAGAAATCCAACACGGGAATAATCTTGACGAATCCGTAAAAGCAGCTCTAGGTGACTACTATGAACCGTTCTTATTACTGAAGGAACTGAACACTCATCAGGAATTGCTGCAGGCAAGAATGATCAATAATATTCAAATACGCTGAAATGAACCCTCTTAAGGATAATCTTAATCATAGAGAAAGGAATGAGAACTGAAGGAGATTTCATCAAGATCAATGAATGGCTGTTACCATTAAGTTGGCTGTATAGCTTAGGTGTACGTTTCAGGAACTGGCTGTTTGACGTTGGCCTATTGAAAGCCAGGGCCTATGACATACCCGTCATCTCAGTAGGAAATATCACTGTCGGGGGATCAGGAAAGACACCTCACGTGGAATACCTGGTCAGTTTGCTCCAGGACTCCTTCCAGGTCGCTGTCCTGTCACGAGGCTACAAACGTAAAAGTCATGGCTATATCCTGGCAGATGCAGATACGAAAATGCCGGAGATAGGTGACGAGCCTTATCAGATGTACCGGAAATTCCATCATCTCTATGTGGCTGTAGACAAGAACCGAAGAGAAGGCATCGAACAGTTGCAGTCGGACCAACAGACAAAAGACGTAGATGTCATTCTCCTGGACGATGCTTTCCAGCACCGTTTCGTCCAACCCGGCATCAATATCCTCCTCATTGATTATCACCGGCTCATCATCTATGACAAACTCCTGCCAGCAGGCAGACTCCGGGAGCCGGAATGTGGCAAGAACCGTGCAGACATCGTTATCGTCACAAAATGCCCGAAGGATCTCAAACCGATGGAATTCCGGGTACTCACAAAGGCTTTAAACCTCTATCCTTATCAGGAACTTTATTTCACGACCCTCGACTATTGTGATCTCCAGCCGCTGTTCAGGCATTCGGCAGAAAATGCCGGCACAGATACACAAAGGCCCAATGATCCGTATGATACCCGGAAAGGATGCCGGAAGGGACGTTCCCTGACGTCAATCCAGGGACAGCACGTGCTCCTGCTCACGGGCATCGCCTCTCCCAAGCAGATCATGCAGGACCTTACCGAGATAGAACCTGCTGACATCACACCTCTCACCTACTCTGACCACCATAATTTCAGCCTGAAGGATGTTCAAAAGATCAATAAGACTTTTGCAGCTCTTTCGGAACCGAAGGTCATTATCACCACTGAAAAAGATGCTGCCCGATTGCAAGGGGCCAGCGGACTCAGCGAGGAGGTGAAAAGAAATCTCTTCGTCCTCCCTATCCGCATCCGTTTCATGCTGGATGAAGGAGAAAATTTTAATCAAAAGATCATAAGTTATGTTAGAAAAAATTCAAGAAACAGCATCCTGGTTAAAGACAAGGATGAAAACAAATCCAAAGATAGCCATCATTCTGGGCACCGGACTAGGACAATTAGCTTCAGAGATAACTGACAGTTATGAATTCCCTTACACGGACATCCCTAACTTCCCCGTCAGTACGGTGCAGGGCCATGCCGGCAAACTGATTTTCGGCAAACTCGGCGGAAAGGATATTATGGCTATGGACGGTCGTTTCCACTACTACGAAGGATATACCATGCAGGAGGTCACCTTCCCGGAACGTGTCATGCACGAACTGGGCATACAAACTCTCTTCGTCAGTAATGCGTCAGGAGGAATGAACCCCAACTTCAAGGTGGGTGACATCATGATTATCACTGACCATATCAACTTCTTTCCGGAACACCCTCTACATGGCGTCAACCTTCCTGGTTATGCTCGTTTTCCTGATATGCATGAGGCTTATGACCACCAATTGATCACCCTGGCTGACAGGATCGCTGAAGAAAAGGGAATTCCCGTACAACATGGGGTATATATAGGGGTGCAGGGACCAACTTTTGAGACACCGCATGAATACCGGATGTACCATATCCTGGGTGCAGATGCCGTAGGCATGAGCACGGTGCCTGAGGTCATTGTGGCGCGGCACTGCGGCATCAAAGTATTTGGAGTCAGCATTATCACGGACCTCGGCGGCTTCGATGTGCCGGTACAAGTCAGCCATGAGGAAGTCCAGGAAGCAGCTAACTCGGCCGAGCCACACATGACAGAGATCATGAGAGAAATGATCAGACGCAGTTGACCTCTGACTCTCCTGGCCTTTGAAGAATCGTTTAATTCATATTTTAATTTAGCTGTTATCGAATGGAAATATCCGAACTCGGAGAATTCGGTCTCATTGACCATCTCACGAAAGACATCAAGATAAAGAATAAAGAGACCCTATATGGTGTAGGAGATGACTGCGCCGTACTGGACTATCCGGACAAGGAAGTACTGGTCACCAGTGATATGCTGATGGAAGGGATCCACTTTGACCTGACTTACATAGATATGCAACACCTGGGCTACAAGTCGGCCATGGTCAATATCAGTGACATCTTTGCCATGAACGGGACGCCAAAACAGATGATCGTCAATGTGGCCTTGGGCAAGCGCTTCAAGGTGGAAGACCTGGAAGAATTCTACAAAGGTCTCCGAGCTGCCTGTGACAAATGGAATATAGACATCGTAGGCGGTGACACCTCCCCTTCTTATACGGGCCTGGCCATCAGCATCACCTGCATCGGAGAGGCCACCAGGGAGGACATCGTCTACCGCAATGGCGCCAATGAAACGGATCTGGTCTGCGTAACGGGGGATCTCGGGGCAGCCTATATGGGACTCCAACTCCTCGAACGTGAGAACAGTGTCTATTATGGGCAGATCAATGATCTGAGGGAAAAGATTAAGGAAGCAGAAAAAGAGAAAGATGCTCAGAAGGAACACCAACTCCGGGCTGACCTCTCTGCCATGGACGGTTTCCAACCGGACTTCTCCGGCAAAGAGTATCTGATCCAGCGCCAGCTTCAGCCGGAAGCCCGCGGTGACATGATCAGCAAACTCCGGGATGCGGGCATCAGACCGACGGCGATGATGGATATTTCTGACGGCCTCAGCAGTGAGTTGCATCATATCTGCAAGCAGAGCCATTGCGGCTGCCGGATTTATGAGAAAGAGATTCCTATAGATTATCAAACCGCCGTGATGGCAGAGGAGTTGAACATGAACGTGACGACCTGCGCCCTCAATGGTGGCGAAGACTATGAACTTCTGTTCACTGTCCCTATCGGGGATCACGAAAAGGTGAGCGCCATGGAAGGTGTCAGACAGATCGGCTATATCACAAAAGAAGAACTGGGACTCAAACTGGTGACACGTGATCAGAATGAATTTGACATTCCTGCTCAGGGATGGAATCCGCTCAAACAGCAGTGAATGCAGAAACCATCCTAGAAATCCGCATTGTTAATAAACATTAACGGGCATGATTTTTCTCCTGTGCTTTTCTTCAGTGTGGATTTTTCTTCTTACCTTTGCAACCGCAAAACAAAAAGATGGGGTGCCTTAGCTCAGGTGGTAGAGCATCGGACTGAAAATCCGTGTGTCCTTGGTTCAACTCCAAGAGGTACCACTCCTCCTTTCACTGAGGCGGTTCGTTAATAGCGGCCGCCTCTTTTTATTTATATACCCTACTTTAAACTAATCCTGAACGACATGAAAAAGATTTATGCACTTATTCTGTCTGCCTTGGTCTTCGAGGCTGCCTATGCAGACAATGGCTACCTGAAATATTATCAGAACCTTCCGGTCCAGATGCCGGCAGTGACGGCTCCCGTCATCCCGGTAACACGGACATCGCTTTCTGATTTCGGCGGCCGTGGAGATGGAGTCACCTCGAACACAAAGGTTTTCCGGGCAGCTATCCTTTCTCTCAGCCAACGAGGCGGCGGCCATCTGGAAGTACCGGACGGTATCTATCTCACAGGACCGATCAGTATGATGAGCAATATTGACCTCCATCTGGAGAAAAACGCAATTATCGTCTTCTCCCCTGACAAGAAAGAATACCAGCAAATGGATAACGGAGTACCTGAGCTCCGAACCGTTCCTGAAATCAGTGGTAATGGACTGGAGAATATTTCCATTACGGGAGAAGGGGCCATAGACGGTAACGGCGAATGGTGGAGGTATGCCAAAAAGGGCAAAATGAACGATGAGGAATGGAAGCAACTCCTGGAGATGGGAGGAACGGTATCGGATGACGGACAAGCCTGGTATCCTTTCAACTTGAAACATTTCGACAATATCGCCTCCACTGCTAAAATTCAGGAGCATCTGCGTAACCGGCTGATCCTGTTCAAGGATTGCCGCAACATCATGATTCAAGGCGTCACCGTCATGAACTCACCACAATTTCATATTGTTCCGCAGAGTTGCAGCAACGTTATTATAGATGGTGTTACTGTCAGATGCCCGTGGAATGCTCAAAACGGCGATGCGATGGATATTGGCAACTGCAGGAACGTTCTCATTGTCAACAACACCATCAATGCCGGTGATGACGGTATCTGCATGAAAGGTGGCACCGGTGCAGGTGGAGCAGCCAAGGGACCATGTGAGAATATCAACATCCAGGACAATGTGGTCTTCCATGCCCATGGTGGTTTTGTCATAGGCAGTGATGTTTCGGGTGGGATGAAGAACATCGTGGTCCGTAACAACCGTTTTATGGGAACGGACACCGGACTGCGTTTCAAAAGTGCCATAGGCCGTGGCGGACCCACACGGAATATTTTTATCGATCATATCTATATGACTGACATCAAAGACCAGGCCATCGTCTTCCAATGTGACTATGAGGATCCTCATGGAAAGTCGGAGGTCAACGGAAAAAAGAATGACTATTCACCTGACTTTAAAGATATTCATATCAGTGATGTGGTTTGTCGTGGAGCACGGATAGGCATCTCCGCCAATGGCGCACCCGGTATGGTTCATGACATTGACATTAAAAATACAACTATTTTCTATACTCAGAAATCTACGGACATCAACAAGAACTGTGGCATCAGCCTGCAGGAGGTGAGATTTTTCACCTTCAGCCACTGACAACAGTTGAAACGTCCATTTTTATTCTAAAAAATGAATACATAATTTGGTAGAACAGAAAAATAGTTATACCTTTGCACTCGCATTAGGAAACCGTTCGGTTCAATCCTCAATGAGGAGAGATGGTAGAGTGGTCGATTACAACGGTCTTGAAAACCGTCGTACCGCGAGGTACCGGGGGTTCGAATCCCTCTCTCTCCGCTGAGTTACTGATAAACCAGTACTTTATCTAAAATATCCCCAATTTTTGCGAATTGGGGATATTTTGTTTCTATACCTTAAAAAACAGCAAGAAGAACAGAGTGGATAACTAAGGTAGCAGAAGACCATAAGTATATTTGAATTAAATATTCGAAAAATCAGATATATTCAGCAAACCTGACTTAATTTCTTCCATTATCAAATCGTAAGTCGAACAGCACTTAATCTTCATCTTTCGTTCAATATATCGATAAAAAGCAATAGATATGAAAGGGATTATCAATCTTTTTACTACCTTTGTACCCAACTGAGACATACATATAAACTTCATGATTTACAAATTTGACTTTCTCATTATTGGCGGTGGCGTCGCCGGTATGAGCTATGCATTAAAAGTAGCTAACAGCGGCAAAGGCAAAGTTGCCTTAGTGTGTAAAACCACGCTTGACGAAACAAATACTTCAAAAGCTCAGGGAGGCATCGCTTCTGTAACCAATCTCAAAGTGGACAATTTCGACAAGCATATAGAAGACACGATGATCGCCGGAGATTTCATTTCCGACAGAAAGGCTGTAGAACATGTAGTACGAAATGCACCGGAAGCCATTAATGACTTGTTGCAGTGGGGAGTAAACTTTGACAAAAAAGAAGACGACTCCTTTGATTTGCACCGGGAAGGAGGACACAGTGAATTCCGGATCTTACACCACGCTGATGACACCGGCTATGAGATACAACGAGGCCTGATGGCTGCGGTCAAAGCAAACAAGAACATTACCATTTTCGAGAACCATTACGCTGTAGAGATAATCACCCAACATCATTTAGGCGTTGAGGTAACGCGCAAGACGCCGGACATAGAATGCTATGGCGCCTATATCCTGAATCCTGACACACAGAAGATAGATACCTTCCTGAGTCGCGTCACTCTCATGGCCACAGGTGGTACCGGTGCCGTATATGCCACAACCTCCAACCCCAACATCGCAACCGGCGATGGTATCGCTATGGTTTACCGAGCTAAAGGCACTGTAAAAGACATGGAGTTTGTCCAGTTTCACCCTACCGTACTATATAATCTGGCAGAGACCCATCCGGCCTTTCTCATTACGGAAGCACTGCGTGGCTATGGTGGCATACTGCGGCTGCCCGACGGCGAGGAATTTATGCAGAAGTATGACAAACGCCTGTCTTTAGCCCCTCGCGACATTGTGGCAAGGGCCATCGACCGGGAGATGAAGATCCATGGACTCAACCACGTTTGTCTCGATGTAACCCATAAGGATGCTGAAGAAACAAAGAAGCATTTCCCGCACATTTATGCCAAGTGTCTGTCTATAGGCATCGATATCACAAAACAGTATATCCCCGTATGCCCCAGCACTCACTACATGTGCGGAGGCATCAAGGTCGATCTCAACGGCGAGAGTTCGATCAAAAGACTTTATGCCGTGGGGGAATGCTCGTGCACAGGACTGCACGGCGGCAACCGTCTGGCCAGCAACTCGCTGATAGAGGCTGTGGTCTATGCCAAGTCTGCTGCAGAACATGCTATCAAGACCATTGACAATTATACCTATAACACCCAAGTTCCGGAATGGAACGATGAGGGCACGATGAGCAATGAGGAGAAAGTGCTCATCGCACAAGACGAAAGAGAAGTAGGCCAGATCATGTCAAACTATGTGGGCATCGTGCGCAGCAACTTACGCCTGCACCGGGCATGGAAGCGCCTTGACCTGTTGTATGAAGAGACTGAAGAACTCTTCAAGCGCGTGAAACCTACGCGGGACATCTGCGAACTGCGCAATATGATCAACGTAGGCTACCTGATCACGCGTCAGGCCATTGAGCGTAAGGAAAGCCGGGGACTGCACTATACGATAGACTATCCCAAACATGCCTACGACAAGAAATAACAAAGTGCCAGACCTCTAAAAACAGAAAAGACAACATGAAAATGACTGAGGAAAAATGGTTAAAGAAGGGGTTCATTGATGAAGCTGTTCCTGAGGGCATAGCAATCAAAGAGGAAATCCGCCGGATGTGTAAAGAAAAGAACGCCGTAATCATGGCTCACTACTATACAGACGGTGAGGTACAGGACATCGCCGATTTTGTAGGCGACAGTCTTGCGTTGGCACAACAGGCGGCGGCCACGGATGCTGACATCATCGTCATGTGCGGCGTTCACTTCATGGGTGAGACCAATAAGATATTATGCCCGGAAAAGACCGTACTCCTCCCCGACCTCAATGCTTCGTGCTCATTGGCCGAGAGTTGTCCGGCTGAAGACTTCAGGAAGTTTATTGAAGCCCACCCAGGGCACACGGTGATCAGTTATGTCAACACATCTGCCGCCGTCAAGGCTTTGACCGATGTGGTAGTCACCAGCAGCAATGCCCGCCAGATCGTGGAATCATTCCCCAGGGACACACCGATCATTTTCGGTCCGGACGAGAATCTCGGCGGATACATCAACAGCCTCACGGGTCGTAATATGGTGCTTTGGCACGGGGCCTGCCATGTGCACGAGAAGTTCTCCGTAGAGAAGATCCTAAAACTCAAAGAAGAACATCCCAATGCAAAAATACTCGCTCATCCGGAGTGCAAAGGACCTGTCGTGAAACTGGCTGACAAAGTAGGCAGTACAGCCGCCCTGCTTAAATTCAGCATCGCGGACGAAGCTCAGGAGTTCATCGTAGCCACCGAGAGCGGCATCCTTCATAAGATGCAGAAATCGGCTCCACACAAATTGTTCATCCCTGCCCCGCCCGACGACAGTACATGCGCATGCAACGAATGCAACTTCATGAAACTGATTACGCTGGAAAAGGTATACAACTGTTTGAAATATGAGTGGCCGGTCATTGAAGTCAACCCCCAGATTGCCCAAAAAGCCATTCGCCCCATCAACAAAATGCTCGAGTTATCCAGACAGTTGGGATTGTAATCAGCAAATACGGATATATCATCAAATCACAACTTAGATCATCATTCAACCATATAATTATGCTATCAGTAGACGAACTTAACGACAAGTTGATTGACTTGGCTTTTAGTGAGGACATCGGCGACGGCGATCACACCACCCTATGCTGTATTCCTACAGATGCCATAGGAGAAAGCAAACTGCTCATCAAACAGGAGGGCATTTTCGCCGGCATGGAGATTGCCCAAAAAGTACTTCACCGCTTTGACCCTGAATTGAAAATCCAAATATTTATCCACGATGGAGCACACGTGAAACCCGGTGACATCGTCATGAGCGTAAAAGGACGTGAGCAGAGTTTGCTTCAGACCGAGCGGCTCATGCTCAACATCTTGCAACGCATGAGTGGCATAGCAACCATGACCCATCGGTATCAGCAGGCCCTCATTGACGCCGGAACGAAGACCCGTGTGCTTGACACGCGCAAGACCACACCGGGAATGCGCATGATGGAAAAGGAGGCTGTCAAAATCGGCGGGGGTATGAACCATCGCATCGGTCTTTTCGACATGATTCTGCTTAAGGATAACCATATCGACTTCTGTGGCGGTGTGCACAATGCCATATCACGGGCCAAGGCATATTGCAAGACCCACCGGAAGGACCTGAAAATAGAGTGTGAAGTGCGCAACTTCAAAGAACTTGATGAAGCTCTTGCCGAGGGATGCGACCGCATCATGTTCGACAACTTCACACCAGAGGAAACACGTGAGGCTGTCAAGCGGGTAGCAGGACGTTGCGAGACGGAGTCGAGCGGAGGTATAACTTTTGACAACATGATCCCCTACGCCCAAGCCGGCGTAGACTTCATTTCTTTCGGTGCACTCACCCACAGCGTCACGGGATTGGATATGAGTTTTAAGGCAGCAGGCAGCGACAAACTGGTCATCAGGTAAGAGATGCATCAAGACAAATTCATTACCAGGCCGTGGAGACATTGTTACCAAGCCGTGGAGACATCGTTACCAGGCCGCGGAGACATCGTTACCAATATAGGGTAATACGCTTGTCAGAAGAAGGTAATGAATTCTGAATTAAGACCAATGATAATCTCAGTGATTGGTAGTAATCAGACGCACGCTGTCTGCCTTGATCCGGATCTGAAGCCATTTCCTCATACTTTCCCGCTGAACCGTATTGATATGCCGTCCATAACCAGTACCCACAATAGCAACCACATAATTTGCGACGGTATCCTTCTTGGACTGGGCAACAGGAGAAAGGGCCAGGGACAGGACTCCAGGATAGAGAGTGGACATCTCCCGGCGAACCTGAGGAGTCATCTCCTCATAACGCGTATAAGAAGTCAGTCGATCTTCCAGATTCACGATCCTGTTTTGCTGTGCCTGTATGGTCTGTGTATCCCCGCTCTTGAGATCAGACATCGCATTGATGCGATCCCCCAGCATGAGCAGACTGTCCGACTGTGAGCCCTGGATCACCTGAAGCCGATAACCTTTCAAGTGATAATCCGGTAATTTATCTTCGAATCCACGGATTGATTCTGCCGAAATCTCCTTACCGACAGCTACCAGTTTAAGCGTTTTTGTATCCGGATCCACCTGATTGGAAATGATCTGGGAACCTCTCACATTACATACATCCTTGATAAATGTATTGACATTATTTTTAAAAATGCTCTCACGGAAGATATGGACAGTCATCAACGCTGCCGGAATCATCGTGATGACGACAATAGAGATGATCCACCTGCGGACTCTTTTGGCGCGGGCCGCATTCTGTTGTTCTTTCCTGTGATATTTCATCATCCGGATTCCCAGGAAGGTAGACAAACAGATAAAGACCGTATTGATAAAGAACAGATAAATAGCCCCTAAGAAATAGTAAACATTAGCATGGGCAATACCATATCCTGCCGTACAAAGCGGAGGCATAAGCGCTGTAGCAATGGCAACGCCCGGAATGACATTTCCCTTCCCTTTTGTAGCAATGGCAATAAATCCGGCAGCGCCACCACAAAAGGCGATCAGGACATCATAAAGGGTGGGCGCAGTCCTCGCCAGCAATTCCGACTGAGCCTCACCGAAAGGAGAGAGCAGGAAATAAACAGTTGCCGTAACGATACTGATGATCGTAGCCCCCAGAAAGTTTTTAAGGGCTGATTTCAACAGCGCCAGGTCATTGATGCCCACAGCCAGCCCCATGCCGATGATCGGTCCCATCAAGGGAGAAATAAGCATGGCTCCAATGATTACAGCCGTTGAGTTGACATTAAGGCCCAAAGAAGCGATAAAGACAGCAAAAATGAGTATCCACAGTTGGGCGCCACGGAAATGCACGCCATTGGTAATATTCTCTATGACCGTCCTTTCATCTTCTCTGTCTGCAAAAATGTTGAAATAACTTTTCAACGTCTCCAGTAAAGATACATTTGTCTGTTCCATTTCCCGCATTAAGTACCTATAGAAGGCAAATATACGGAAAATCCATGAAAATCACAGCATAATCCGTCAAAAAAGACACTTTCTGTTACCCCAATATTCATTTCCCATCAGACATCAGCAAAAGAAAAGGACACAATAAAGGCATTATCTGATGAGTACATACCACACAACTTGCTATTCCGGATTTTTTTTTGTACCTTTGCAACAATAGAACAAAGATACTGTTATTGACCCGCCTATGCGTAACCATCCGTGACTTCTCCCACAGACCTTACCTAAGGAATCCCTCATTACCGCTTTCTTTATCAAGGTCCGATTCATCCTGACTCAACAGCTTTAAGCAGACTGACACGACTTTGACATCTATGGAGCAATAGGAAGTGAAGACTTTCTGTTTCACCTTTTGGTCCAAAAAAGAATTAAAATCAACCGGACTATCAATCCGCACATAATAAACAATATGGCAAAAAGTTTTTCATTTAACAAAAGACAGAAAGAAAAATTAAAACAGCAGAAGAAACTAGAAAAGCAAAAGCGCAAGGAACTCCGCAAAAGTCAAGGTAAGAGCTCCATGGATGATATGATTGCTTACGAGGACGATTACGGTCAGCTCCATTCCTCTCCGGACAACATTGTCAAAGATGAGGTGAAACTAGAAGATATTGAAGTCTCCACCCCAAAGAAGAGCGAAGACGAAGAGGAAAACGCTTTCCTGACAGGAAAGGTATCCTATCTCAATGTAGAAAAAGGCTATGGCTTTATCCAGCAGGAAGATACGAGAAACAGTTATTATTTCCGTCTGAGCAATGCTCCTGAAGAAATTGAGATAGAGGACAAGGTTACCTTTCTGACCGAAGACAGTGCAAGGGGCAAAAACGCTATACATATTGCCATTGTCAGCAGATAACCGAGGTATACCCTATTATCCATGGATCTTTTTGATTCCGCTGCTCAAGACCTGCGGTCAGATTCCGCTCCTCTGGCTTCCCGCATGCGGCCAACTACACTTGATGAGGTAGTTGGCCAGCAGCATATTATCGGGAAAGGGAAACTGCTCTATCGCTGTATCAAAGCTGATAAGTTGTCTTCCATTATTCTTTATGGTCCTCCCGGAACCGGAAAGACCACACTTGCCCGTGTGATTGCCAATACGACCAGCGCAGACTTCAGGCAAGTAAATGCAACGACCTCCGGCAAGAAAGACCTCGAAGAGGTGGTCAAGGCTGCCAAATATAATTTCGGGGCCTATCAGAAGAAAACGATCCTTTTTATTGACGAGATTCATCGGTTCAACAAAGCCCAACAGGACTACCTCCTGCCATACGTGGAAGACGGTACCGTCATCCTCATCGGCGCGACTACCGAGAATCCTTATTTTGAAGTGAATGGCGCGCTCCTTTCACGTTCCACCCTTTTCGAGTTGAAGCCGCTTACCCCCGACGATCTTCTGATTCTGGTCCAGCGCGCCTTTACCTGCAAGAAGGGCCTTGCCACAGCCCACGCCCGGATTGATCCGGACGCAGCCCGGTTTCTTGCCGAGACGGCCGACGGTGATGCACGCGCACTCTATAATGCACTTGAGTTGGCGACGGAGACCACAGACCGCGGTCAAGACGGGTGGATACACATTACCCTTGACACCGCACACGAATGCATTCAGAAACGGGTCATCCGCTACGACAAAAGTGGGGATCACCATTATGATACCATTTCAGCCTTCATCGAGAGCATGAAGCATACCGCTCCTGATGCCACTCTTTATTACCTTGCCCGTATGCTCGTTGCAGGAGAAGATCCGAAATACATAGCCCGCCGCATCTGTGTCTGCGCCTCCGAAGACATCGGGCTGGCCGATTCCAACGCCCTGGCAGTAGCCGTCAATGCCTTTCTTGCCGTAGAGCGTATCGGTATGCCCGAATGCCGGGAGATCCTTGCCCATGCCGCCCTTTATGTCTGTATGGCTCCGAAGTCTGATACCTGTCAAGGCATCAATACAGCCATGAAAGATGTACAAAGGACCGGCAACGCGGCTATTCCAGCGTTCCTCCAAGATGCAAGTTATAGCGGTGCACGCAAACTTGGTCGGGGGAAAGGACTCCTCAACATCCACAAATATCCGAATCATTATATCCAGCAACCCTGCCTGCCAAAAGAGCTATCAGACAGGACCTATTTCCATCCCACCGGTCAAGGAGATGAAAAACGATTAATCGACTATTTTAAAAAGATAACCCAGGAAGGGAACCATCACACAACAGAAAAAGAATCCGAAAGATGAAAATTCTCAATGAACGTATCCTAAAAGACGGAAAATGTTATCCGGGAGGTATCCTGAAAGTAGACCAGTTTCTCAACCACCAGATGGATCCGAATCTGATGAAGCAGTGCGCCGTAGAGTTCATCAAGCGCTATGCTGGAACAGAGATCAACAAAATCCTTACCATCGAAGCATCCGGTATCGCACCTGCCATCATGATGGGATTTCTCCTTGACCTGCCCGTAGTCTTTGCCAAGAAGAAGAAACCATCCACAATGGATCACCTGCTTTCAACGACCATTTTTTCCTTTACCAAGCAACGGGAATATCAGGTAGTCATCTCAAAAGACTACCTGACCCCAAAAGACAAAGTACTGTTCATTGATGATTTCCTGGCCTTCGGAAATGCCGCCAACGGGATCATTGATCTTTGCAGACAGGCCGGCTGTGACCTTGTCGGCATGGGCTTTATTATCGAAAAAGCTTTCCAGCATGGGCGAGAAGTTATCGAAAAACAAGGCATACGCTGCGAATCTCTGGCCATCGTCGAATCTCTCGACCACTGCAGGATCACGCTGAAAGATTAAATGACCCCCCTGGTAGAAGGGAGCAGGATAAGAGAAGAAAGAGGAGACTGACCACCGAAACAAGGTATCAGTCCCCTCTTAGAGTTTACTTGGCATCATAATGAGTATCCAGATATACCACATGAGTTTGCAGATATTCCTCCAGTCCGTGCTTACCGTCAGCACCGCCGATACCTGACTTCCTCCAACCGGCATGGAAGCCCTGGACAGCTTCAAAGTTCTCCCGGTTGATATACGTTTCACCATATTTCAATTCCCGGTTCAACTTTACGGCCATATCCAGATCCTTTGTATAGATAGACGATGTCAGGCCATACTCACAGTCATTGGCCATATTGATAGCCTCATCAATGGTATCATAGGTTACGACAGGCAGGACCGGGCCGAAAGTTTCCTTCTGCACAATATCCATATTCTGTTGTGCCTGATCAAGGATAGTCGGTTCAATAAAGTAACCTTTGTCCCCGATACGGTGGCCCCCGCAAATCAATTTACAACCCTGGTCTACCGCATGTTCAATCTTCTCCAGGACAGAATCCAGTGCCTTTCTCTCAATCAGCGGTCCCATATCCAACTCTGCTGTCCGGGATGGATCCCCCACCCTGACAGCCTTGAACCCGGCCACGAGCTTGTCCATAAAAGCATCTTTTATGCTCCTATGGACATACACACGTTCCACATTATTACATACCTGGCCCGTATTGATGATACGTGAGTCGATAATTGCCTTCACAGCCAAATCAAGATCAGCATCAGGCAGGACGATAGCAGGAGCCTTGCCGCCTAATTCCAGGGAAACCTTCGTAATATTCTCGGCGGCAGCATGCATGATCTGTTGACCGGCGCTCACGCTTCCCGTCAAGCTCACCATTCCCACCTTCGGATTCGAGGCCAGGGCATGGCCGACGACAGATCCCCGTCCAAACACCACATTCACCACCCCGTCCGGAAGTCCCACTTCCTGGCAGATCTGAGCGAAAACGTACATATTTTCAGGGGTCAACTGAGATGGTTTCATCACGATGGTATTTCCGGTGACCAGTGCCGGGGCAGCCTTTCTGGCAATCAGGAAGAACGGGAAATTCCACGGCAGGATACCAGCCGTAACCCCTATTGGACGTTTGAACAGAAAAATGTTCTCATTCGGACGGTCACTCGGTATCACTTCTCCCTCATAGCGGCGTGCCCATCCTGCCATATAGTCGAAATATTCCGCCGTAGAAGCGACCTCACCCGCAGCCAGCGTCTGGGTTTTCCCTCCTTCACGCACGATAATATCAGCAATCTCAGGAGATCGTCTCCGGATTTCCTCGGCAATCTTTCTCAAGTAAACAGCCCGTTCGACAGAAGGCGTCTTTTCCCAATCTCCCTGGGCCTTTTCAGCAGCTTCCACGGCCACGGCAGCATCTTCCGCCGTTCCGTCCGGCTGTCTACAGATTACTTTTTCTGTAGCCGGATTCAGCACATCAATCCATTTTCCTGATTTGTTCTGGACGAATTGTCCATTAATAAACATTTTTAGTTCTTTCATAGCATTATCGGATAAATAAGTAAAAATAAAGTCTCTCACACTTTCTCTGATGGAAACAAAGATAGTGATAAAAGGCCCAGATTGTTCTAATCCGGTCCTATTTGCACAATATTTAACATTTCTTCAAAATCCTGTACATTGAAGGCCTCTCCCGGCGCGACAGGACCTATTTATCCAAGGGATGCCCCGATTGTACCCATTCCTGTAATCCTCTATCCAGATTGACCACTTTGAATCCCTCTTTTTTCAAGATCCTGGCAGCTCTCATACCCCTGATTCCAGTCTTACAATAGACATAAGTACGCTGCTTCCGATCCAGTTTCCGCAAAGCCTTGTCTTTAAAATCAGGCTGCTTCACATCTATATTGACGGCATACGCAATATGGCCCGTACGATACTCTTCCGGAGTACGGACATCAACCAGTTGGACATGATTTTCCATTATCGCCTGCTCAAACTGACCGGCACTTTCCGTTTTGATCGCCCTTCCTGCCGTACAACTGGATAGCGTAAGCCCTATCACGATGATGACGATTCCAGCTATTTTATTTTTCATTTTCATCGAATATACGTAACACCTTATCTACGATCGGTGCCATATCATAATATTTATACTCAGCCAGTCTTCCGCCGAAGATCACATTTTTCTCCTGATCAGCAAGCGTCTTGTACCTCAGATACAAGTCATTATTACGCTTATCATTTACAGGATAATAAGGTTCCATGCCTTCTTTCCACTCCGTGGAATATTCGCGCGAGATGACCGTCTTCGGATTCTTATACACGTCCTGGCCGAACATTTCAAAGTGCTTATGCTCTATGATACGCGTATAAGGGACTTCACGGGCGGTGTAGTTGACGACCGCATTGCCCTGATAGTTAGGCATATCCAGCACTTCCTGTTCAAACTTCACCGTGCGGTACTGAAGTTTTCCGAAACGATACCCGAAAAACTCATCTATTTTTCCGGTAAACACCATCTGATCAGCCATAGCGCGCCATTTATCCGGATGAGCGAAATAGTCCTCTCCTGCCACCGTATCTGCATCCCTCAAAAGGCTACGGATAAGTACGTTATAGCCACCCTTGGGGATACCCTGATAAGCATCATTGAAATAATTATTGTCAAAGACAAGCCTCACCGGCAATCTCCGGATGATGAAAGCAGGTAACTCCGTACACTTCCTGCCCCACTGTTTCTCCGTATACCCTTTGATGAGCCGTTCATAGACCGTTTTGCCAATAAGCAACTGAGCCTGCTCTTCCAGGTTACGAGGTTCATGAACACCGACTGCATCCAGTTTCCGCCGCATCTCTGCCCGTTCAGAGTCTAATTTTTCCTGGGCCTCAGTAGGAGTCACTACTCCCCACATCTGATAAAAGGTGTTCATATTGAAAGGCAGATTATACAACTTCCCTTGATAGTTGGCTACCGGAGAATTCGTATACCGGTTAAACTCTACGATTGAATTGACAAAGTCCCACACCCGTTTACTGGAAGTATGAAAAATATGTGCACCGTATTTATGGACATGAATACCTGCCACATCCTCACAATAAAGATTACCTCCCAGTTGTGGTCTCTTGTCTATCACCAGGCACTTCTTTCCTCGTTGCATTGCCATAAAGGCAAACATAGCCCCATAAAGTCCAGAGCCTACGATCAAATAGTCATATTCAGCCATTGCCAATTTCTTAAATCCGTTATTTCATGTTGTTCCATAGAACTGTCAGAGTCACGTCACCGGTCTTAATCCGCCTTGCAACTCCTAATCTGTTTCAAAGGTAGGAAAATAAAATCGAAAGTGCAAGATTCAAATACTTTTTCTTAAAGGCTCATTATCCTCAGAAAGGAAGTTCCACAGAAACATGCCAAGAGCACTCCCCAAACGGGAACACCCTCTTAATGGTCAGCAGAATGAGTTCTTCCATGAGTAATATCCAACTTCAGAAGATTTGAGACCATTCTCTTTTTCTCCGGTTCACGAGGCGAAGAATCCGGATTCGGCTTTTTGAGTTCTGGATAGGAAATACGGGTATGATAAATGGACATCAAACGTTCAATGAGCACCACCTTAGCCTGTGCAATATCCCGGAAAGTAATAGGACATTCTTTGAAGAAGCCTTCTGCCACCTGTCCATCAATCAACCTGTTGACCAGATCACTGATGCTCTTTTCCGTATGCTCCGGCAATGATCGTGAGGCAGCTTCCACCATGTCCGTCATCATCAGGATAGCCTGTTCACGGGTAAACGGATTCGGACCGGGATAACGGAAATCTGCGGGATTTACTTCCTCGCCGGGATGCTCATTCTTATATTTCACATAAAAATACTTGGTCAGTCCCGTTCCATGATGCGTGACGATAAAGGCTTTCAGAACGCTCGGCAGACCGATCTGATCAGCAATCTTCATACCCCCCGTAACATGGCCGATAATAATCCGGGCACTTTCCTTGCAAGTCATCTTGGCATGAGGGTTCACACCAGCCTGATTCTCCGTAAAGAATACCGGATTGGTCATCTTCCCAATATCATGATACAAAGCTCCGGTACGAACCAGCAAACTGTTGGCACCAATCTTATTGGCAATTTCTGCAGCCAGGTTAGCAACAGTGATAGTATGCTGGAAGGTTCCCGGAGCGATCTCACTCAGTCTCCTTAATATCCCTTTGTTCGTATTGGACAGTTCTACCAGTGTCACATCAGAGACAAACCCGAAAGTCTTCTCTATCAGATACATCAGAGGATTAGCCAATAGCAGGAACACGCCATTAATAAAGAAATAGGTATACATGCTCCGGTCCATCCTCATGACATGATTGCTCTGCAGCAGATTCAGGGAGAAATATACAGCTACGCTGGCCAGGGTGACAAACAATGCCGTCTTGATGAACTGCAGACGGCTGGAAAGTTCACGCAGGGAATAGATTGCCACAATTCCCGCTATCAACTGGACGATAATAAACTCATACTGGTATTTTACTGCCGCGGCACAGATCAGGATCATCGTAGCATGAGTGACAAAAGCTGTCCTGGAATCCATAAATACCCTTACAAAGATAGGGGCCAGGGCAAAAGGAATGATATAAACGCTGAAAATATTATGCTCCATCATCAGTGAAGTCAGTATGGGAAAGATGATGATCATGGAATAGAGCATCATGATATTACGAGTCTTGTCAAAATAGTCTTTCCGGAACAAGAACAAATATAAGGTGAAGAGCACAACGAGAACAGATACGAAAATCAATTGCCCGACGGTGGTAGAGGTCAATTCTGCCCGGGTAGCACTCCTTCGCTTCATCTCTTTCTCGTATGAGTTCAGCACCCGGTATTCATAGTCGTCAATGATTTGTCCCCTGTCAATAATTTTCTGCCCTCTCAGCACCATTCCACTGGCCAGAGGGATAGCACCCAGAAGATCTTTTTTCTCCGCCATACTCTTTTTCCGGTCATAGACAAGATTCGGCTCGATATAATCATTCAGGTTACAACGTTGAAGGATCGGACGCTCCTTATTCAGTTTCTCATCTATAAAGACTTGCTCGTAAGCTGCAATGGTAGAATAAATCCTGCTTACCTGGGTATTCAGAGCCCGTTTCCCCTCAACGATCCGGATCGTGCTGGTAGAATCCTTATAGATGGCATTATATTCCGGAGTACTGATAATGCCTGACTGATAGAACTGATGGAGACGATCTGCTATCAAGGAAACATAATCTTTAGGCAGGCCCGGAATGCCCGCCTTGAAATCATGAATGAATCGGGTAATATTATCTTTTTCGATCTGTGGATCATAACTGTAATAGGGCTGATACTTTCTCATCAGGGAATCCTTTTCCCCTTGAACAATCTCGTCAGTTTTATAAACAGGAAAATCAAACTTAGCTATAAATGCCCCGTACATCCAAGGTTTACCAATATCATAGCTGAACTGCCGGCCTTCATTCCGTGGCAGAAACCAGACGATAATGAGGACTGTAACACTAATAAAGCCAACCCTTTTCAAGAAATCACGCCAATGGTGGTCGTCCCGCTGTTTGAATAATTTCATGACTATTCTTTAAAAACGTTTATTCCTTGCGAAAGTACAAAAAAAAAGCAAAATACTGAAATCAATCAGATAAAGTCATAAAAAAGCACTGTACCTTCTTATCAGATACAATGCTCACCTTTTTCTTGCTATCCGAAATTCCAGACTCGCCCCCTGCCGTCAACTGAATATCACACCGGAGACATTCTTCACTTGATGATCCGGTAATAATCAGGTTTACGAGGCTTGACGGTATGCGGGTAGCTTGCGGCATAGCCCAGGGAGAGAGCACCCACTCCCACGAGGCCTTCTTCAGGAAGTCCCCACTGCTTCAGCAGAGCTTTACCTTCTTCTGTCCTGAACATAGCATCTTCACGGTTGATCCAACAGGAAGCCAGGCCGATGGAATGAGCTGCCAGCATCATATTTTCCAGAACCAGACTTCCGTCCTTAATATTGTTAACCCAGTCTGCCGGAGCAAAGACCAAGACGAGCGTCGGTGCGTCATAGTAAGGATTACCGGTAGTGCCCATCACCTGTGCGTTCATCCTGACCAATTGTCCGATTTGCTCCTTGTTCTGGACTGCGACGATCCAGGGATCCTGTTTCCCCATGCCGGTAGGAGCCCATGTCCCCGCATCCAGGACTACCTTCAATTCATCATCCTTAATCTGTTCTGCCTTAAAACGGCGGATGCTTCTTCTCTCTCTGATTGCTCTTAATACCTCATTATCCATCATCAATTCATTTTATATTATTTAAAGATCAAGAGAAACCCACTGAACAGAAGGACCCCTGTTAAAATTCAATTCCCCCCGTTCACAGTAGCCTTCGTCTCCTCCTCTTCCTTGATAAGATCTTCTCCCCAGTGTGTCACAGCCTCACGTGCCTCCCGCTCTTTCTCTACCTTTGCTTTTTTAGGATAGAAAATCATGCGTAAGGACTGATTATAATTGAAATAGTTCCACACCCAGTTCAATAGCACAACAGCCTTGTTCCGAACTCCCAGGATAGAACGCAGATGAACCACCAGCCACAACACCCACGCGAAGAAACCCTGGATCTTGACGGTCTTGAAATCGGCCACAGCCTTATTACGTCCCACCGTAGCCATAGAGCCCAGATTTTTGTAATGAAAGGACTTCATCTCCTTCCCCTTCTCCAGCCGGCAGATATTCTTTGCCAGCAACTGCCCCTGCTGGATAGCCACCTGTGCCAACTGCGGATGTCCTTTCGGATAACTTTCATCACCACTCATGATACATTGATCGCCGATGGCAAAGACACTATCCATACCAGGTATCCGATTGAATTCATCCACTTTGATCCGGCCGCCATGGCCGATCATCGACGGATCCATATTACCGATAGAGACCCCTGCGATACCACTTACCCAGATGAATGTGCGAGTAGCGATCTCACTGCCGTCCTGAAGAAGGACTTTATAGTTTTTATAATCCATCACCCGCTTGTTCAACAGGATATTAACTCCCATACGGCGAAGGAATCTCTCTGCTTTTTGAGAAGCTTCCGGTGACATCGCCGAGAGCAACTTAGAGGAAGCCTCTATCAGATAGATATTAATCAGACTATGGTCCAGTTCCGGATAATCATGCGGGATCACACTCTTCTTCATCTCAGAAAGGACCCCGGCGACCTCCACACCAGTAGCACCTCCCCCGACAATGACAAAATTCAGCAACTCCTGGCGTTCCAGATCCGTCGCACAGGTGATCGCCCGTTCCAGATTGGCCAGTATTGCATTCTGAAGTCCCATGGCTTCCGACACATTCTTCATCGGCATCGCTTCCTCTGCTATATGCTTGTTGCCATAGTAATTGGTCGTTGCACCAGCTGCCAGGACGAGATAATCATAATCTACTTTCCCTATAGAGGTCTGAATGATCTTCTTATCAGGAAATACTGAACGGACCTCTGCCATTCGAAAATAAATATTGCGGTTTTTCTTGAAGATCCTCCGAAAGGGGAAAGAAATAGAACTCGGTTCCATTCCTGCCGAAGCCACTTGATAGATCAGTGGTTGAAATTGATGATAGTCGTTCTTATCAATCAGAATAATCTGCATGCCTGAATGGCGCAATTTGTTTGCCAACTTCAGTCCACCGAAGCCACCACCTACGATGACTACTCGCTTTTTACCATTTCTGTCAATATTCAAACTCATTTTCCAAACTATATTATCAAGTAATTCGCAAAATTACTAAAATAACCTTATTATTACAAGCATGAACGGACAAAATATGTTAAAATAGAATTGGTTCAAATCGAGAAATTATATCATTCCATATCTTTATTTCCATCCTTTACTAAAAAAGATCCAACCCATCGGGAGGTTCCAGATACCTTTCCCCATCAGTTGGATCTTATTCAAAGAGAAATTCCGGAAACTTTGACAGAATCATTCATTCCATTACCGGCATTCCTGTAGCACGAATCATCCTGTCACCTTCAACGGTTACCCTTATTTGCCGTCCGTTCAGACGCTAATTTATCCTCCAGAACCTTCATCCAGTATCCACCGATGACGGAACGAGCCTTGAAGCCTACCATCTTGCCGTCGGTCGTCTCATGCCAGTCACTGATCGGTACCCGTGAAGGAGTCTCATTGATATATCTGTAGACCGGAGCGACAAACTTCAGGAAAGTTTTTGTATTCGGGCTCATGGCTGCCGTCCACATGATCCAGTCACTCTTGGTATATGTCTTCCGGCAGTCCAGGGGCAGGCCGTACTTGTTCTGATGCTTGAGATAATAGGAGATCTCACGCTCCATCGTACCCTTGGGGAACAGGTACGTTGCCCACAACTTATCCCAGATCATATTATATTTCTGGCTCCAGGTCCCCGGGCGGTCAAAGGACAGACGGTAATGATCACCATCCTTCGCATGTTCTGACCACCACTGGGCCATATCCCGTGCAATCTTGCCATACTTTTCAGCCGTAGACTGCTCTCCTTTCAGAGCTGCCATACGGGCATAGCCTTCTATTCCCATGATTGCCTTCACCGATAAGTTACAGTTATGGGCCCAGTGACCCGCAAAATCATCCGTGCAGAGCTGGTTGGCAGGATCCTGACCGTTCTTCACCAGATAGTCAGCCCACGTGGTCAGAATGTCCCAGTAAGGGTCCACATAATGAGTATTCCCGTCCAACTGGCACAGCATGGAAGAAAGGATAAGCATGTTACCCGACTCCTCCACCGGCATATCACCGCCATAGACCTGACCGTCGGCAATAGGGTAAGTCCCCTGATCATGAGCCGCGAAAGGCTTGGTATAGCGTCCGCTCCGGCTGTACTCGAAGATACTGGTCATCATCGCCTTCTCCAGCGTCGGATTGTAGCAGAAGAACAGCGGAGCCTCAGGATAGGTAAGGTCCACCGTATTCACACACCCGTTGGAATTGTTCTCCTTCGAAAAGAACAACAGGTGGCCGTCCTTGTCCTCAAACAACTTATGAGCAGCCATCACATGGCGATAGGAGCCGGAGAGGATCTCAGCATACTGCACATCGCCCGACTTCAGGCCGTCGTCATAGATTGTCTTGTCCAGACTGCGGCACTGGTCCATGATCGAGGAATAACGGTCCCCCAGGTCCTTGAAAGCCTCGAAGATCGTCTTGCCGTTCCTGGTCCAATATCCTTTATAGCGGTGATACATGTATTCTATGTCCTGTACCTCGTCATAGCCCAGCATGGCAAAGCTGGAAATCGGGCTGCTGACCTGGCCGAAATCGTGGACATAGGCCAGGACCGGTGAAGTTGAAGACTTGTAAGAGAAGATCTCTTTCTTACCCGCAGGCAACCGGCCACTGCTGATAAAACTGCCCCGAACCTCATCAGACGTACCCAGACTCACCTTACCGTTGACCGCCGGAAGGTAAACATAGCCCCAGTCAATGCAGATCCCGTCACCCTTTTTGGCCAGGATGGGCTGGTCAATGGTCCCACTTTCCAGGACTTCCATTCCAGCCTTGTACAGTTTACGGGAACGTGTAGGCTGGTCTGCCGTATTCTGTGCAATCTCCGGACTGGCCGACAGGTAAAGTTGGACGTCATGGCTTTTCTTGTCCTTCGAACTCACCTGATACGAGATGTAGTTTACCGGCGTGGAAATCAGGTCCAGGTCATGGATCAGCATCGGAGCCGTGAAGACCAGGTTCAACTCCACCGGGCCGCACTCAAACGAATAATAAGTATCCGTAGCCAGCACGCTGACCGATTCCTGACGCGCCGTTCGGACACCAGCTTCTCCGGAACCCATAAAACGGTAGACGGTGCCATCTACACGAAGCAAGCCGTCAAGGGGCTTGGGGGATCCGGTCCAGTGGGCCGTCGGACCATCCGTAAGATGATCATACGGTGACCAGATCGAGAAATACGGGTCATTGACCACCAGTGGAACTGACGGAAGACGCAGGTGGGTAGCCCTGTAAGGCTGGAAGAACTCCGGTGTCTGCGCCTGAACGCTCACACCAGCACAAAGAGCAAATAGAAAGATTGCTAATTTCTTATAAACATTCATATTGATTTAAGTTAGAAAAAATGTCTAGAAATATACGTGACAGAAAGGTTGATCGTTTAAATTCACTGACAGACAGAAACCTATAGCATTTTCCTTGATATTTTACCTTCCTCAGCCTCTCCCCAGCCACAGGGGAAAAGTAAAGAAATCCCTGTCCAGACAGACCTTTCACCCGCAAAGATAATAAAAATAAGCCTAATGGACAAATAATTTCTTTTTGCTGCCCATTATTTTCATAGTTCATCCAGCTCATACGAAGAAAATGATGGCATACCGGAGTTCACCATGCCGGTACACCATCATACTTGCAAGACAGAATCTTCTGAAATTAAGAAGTAAATATAATCCAAATGCAGATTATAACCTAACGCAAAAATCATATTCTATAGAAAGGCGTTATTCTCTATCTGCAAGATTTCTTTGATTTTTTTCTTTTCTTCAGAAAGAACATAAAAAACAGTGACAGCACACTGATGACTGCCAGCATCCTGAAAGAGGAAAGATAACTGAGCAATTCTGAATTTTTCAGGACTTCAACATTCAGCAGGCCGTTGCATACCGTTTGGGCTGAATTTGCATTCATCCCTGAACTCTGAAGCAGATGTGACATACCCTGAACGGTCTCCATTGTACTATTGGAATACGGGGTGATGTCTGCAGACAACTGCGACTGATACAGAGCCTGGGCATTTGTGATGTGGGTACCGATCATGGCCAGTCCCACAGCTCCGCCCAGTTGCTTTGCCATATTGCTCAGTCCTGCTCCTTGTCCGAGATCCGGACCAGAAAGTCCCTGAATGGACATCATGATAACCGGCAGCATGAACAGGCCTATGCCAAGGCCTCTGAAAAGCAAAGGAATGAATAATCCGGCAAAGGAAGAATTCTCTGACTGAAAACTCATCCACATTCCAAAAATAAAGGTACAGATAAAACCACTCGTTATCATTATCTTCGGGTCAACACCTTTGCCTATTGCTTTCTGGGAGAAAACCAATCCGACAGTGGACATCAATGCTCCCGGCATCAGTGCCAAACCGCTCATTGTTGCGGTCCATTCCAGATTGATCTGGGCCATCAGGGGGAATGCGTACACTGCAATATAGAGGATGGCTCCGATTATAAAACTGAAAAGGACGCCGAGAGCCAGATTCCGGTATTGTCCCAGCAACCTGATATTCACTGCCGGCATCTCTGCCGTGAGTTCCCTGTATATAAAAGCAAGAAGGCCGATACCGGCAATGACGCTGAAAAGAAGGATAATATGACTGTCAAACCAGTTTTTGGAGTTTCCCTCTTCCAGCACATACTGGAGACTGCCTATACCAACGGAAAGAAACAGGATACCCCACCAGTCAATATTCCCTTTCAGCTCATGATTCTTCTCATTAGGTATCGACAACCAGGATGTGGTTGCAGCCAATAACCCTAAGGGTACGTTGATATAAAAGACCCAGTGCCAGGAATAGTTGTCTGTGATAAATCCTCCCAGAGTGGGGCCCAGAGCCGGACCGGCTGCTATGCCGATACCGTAGATGACACTTGCCAGGCCTAACTGCTTCGGGGGGTACGATGCTGCCAGGATTGTCTGCGACTGTGTCATCAGGGCTCCGCCTCCCAGTCCCTGGATAAAACGCCACAGGATCAGTTCCCATAATTCTGTCGAATTGCCACACATAAATGATGAGATGGTAAAGATGAGTATGGAAGCCGTGAAATAGACTTTTGTTCCAAACAACTCGGCGAGCATTCCACTCAGGGGGATAATGATGACGTTGGAGATAGCAAAGGCTGTAATGACCCATGCGACATCTGTGGTGGAAGCGCCTAAACTTCCGGCTATGTGGCGTAAGGATACGTTGACGACCGTCGAATCAATGATTGCCAGCAATGATGCGACGACACATGTACCCACAATGACGGCGCGGACGATACCGGTCGGATATTCGATATTTTCGACAACTGCCTTATTTTGCATTTATCTGGTTTTTACGGATACGACGACATTCATTCCCGGCAGAAGCTGTTGTCTGATATTTGCATCGGCCAGATGGATGCGGACAGGAATACGCTGGGTGATCTTGATAAAATTGCCTGTCGCATTCTCAGCCGGCAATAATGAGAACTTGCTATTCGTGGCTGCACAGAAACTTTCTACCTTTCCCGCCAGTTTCAATCCGGGATAAGCATCTACCTTGACCTCTACTGACTGCCCTGCTTTCATATCATCCAACTGGGTTTCCTTGAAATTAGCGGTAATCCAGATATTCGAGATATTGATCAATGAAGCCAAAGCTGTACCGGAGGGAACAAACTGCCCGACTTCGATATTCTTTTTCGAGATCACGCCATCACATGGTGCAATAACGAAGGCATGCTTGTACTGATCCTCAGCCAAGGATAGTTGGGCATAGGCCTGTTTAATATGTGCAAGGGCCTGTTTGACTTGTGTATAATGGATATCGGTCTGCATCCGGGTCATAGACTTCTGGGCCGCCAGAGAATTAAATTGCTTATACGATGCCCCCTCCTGAGCTTTTGCCATTTGCCAGGCTGCCTTCATCTGATCATAAGTTTGCTGGGTAGCAGCTCCGGAGCGGTACATCTTCTCGACTCTTCTGAAATCTGCTTCTGACTGCCATGCCTTTGCTTCAGCTGCCAATATGCTTTCTTTCGCTGAACCTGCGTTGAAAGCTGCAGCCAACTCACCGAACTTGGATGCGGAAATCTGCTTCTTGCACGATTCGAGTTCTATGTGTGCTGACGCTACCTGAGCCTCAGCCTGGATGACCTGAGATTTCAAACTGACCGTGTCGAAGACGACCAGAGTATCTCCCTTTCTTACCTGTTGGTTATCATGAAACAGAATCCGGTCGACATAGCCGGTTACAGATGTACGCAACGGAATAATATTGCCATCGATACAGGCATCATCAGTTGATTCATAGCACCAGTTATGATAGGCCATACTCACTCCCAGACACAAGATAACGACACCAGCTGCAATGACCGCTGTCAGAACTTTTTTTGACTTTAGATTTTTCATTTCTCTATTTCCATATTATTCCTGTTCAACAATGTTTTTATCTTAGCTCTATCCATCAGGTATTCTATATGATGGATAGACTTGTTGATGATTGCCTGTGCCTCATCATTCAGTTTGATCAGATAGTCCGTCAGAGTTATCGAACCATTTTTCAACTGTACGGCTGCCACCTCTTTTATATGGGAACGAATATTTATGATTTCTCCGTCACTATTCTCCAATTCTCGATTCTTCAACAAGTCAGTATTCAAATTATTGATTTTCGTGTTCATGTCTATCTCATACATCGATTGCTGGTTCCTCGTCATTTCATCATTTATGTTGATTAAATGCCTCTGATGGGATTTATTATAAAGCGCATCAAGATTCCAGGTCAGTGTTACCCCGGCAATACCAGAACAATGAGTGGTATAGTCCATTAAGTTCAAGCCGGGCCTCCCATAATAGCCATTGGCAAATAATGATAATCTGGGAAGAGCCTCAGCATTCAATTCCTTCAATTTCCACTTTGCACTCTGATGCTGCAATCTGAATATCTCAAAATCAGGACGTGAGGAATAGTCTTTATCCACAATATCCCGTTCCTCTGGAAGGTCAAGCATATCCGTTGAATCTACAGGTTCCTGGGTATATGAGGACAAAGTCGTGTATTTCTGACACAGCGATGCTCTCACCTCTGTTTCCTGCTGGTTTAACTGAATGATATTCGCATCAATTTCCTGAATATCGGTCTTCAAGGATACTCCTTCCTGAACGGCAGCTAATATATCTTTTTTCCTCTGCTCCAGATCTGCCCTCTTAAACTGTACAGTCTTGATCTGTTCCTTACCGATCAGGATGTCCTCAAACAAATCATCCACCACCCCTTCTACCTGCAGCATGGATGATCCGACCTCACAGGATGCCATATCTGCATCCAAACCGCTGATCTGCTTTTGTATATGGCCCATACCTCCATCATAAACCAACTGGGAAACATACATGTTTCCTCCATACTGGTATTTCTCTCCTTTCTTGATATTGATTCCTAATTTATTCTCAACATCTTTAGGAATATTAATGGAAGATACCTCAGATTGATACGAATTCTTTACGGAAACCGACGTTTGGGGCAGCCATTGTGTATTAATATTTTTCTCAGACTCGACCTTCTGCTCACCGATAAGCGCCAGACGCTTTGCATAAGGATACTTCTGATAAGCAGAATGAATCAGTTGATCCAATGTATAATGCCTGCCTGTCCGGGCACAAGAGGATAGCGGAAGCATCATTCCGACCATCATTATCTTTATGGGCAATCGTGAAAATAAATTCATTCGTTAACCTCCATTTTCGAATATATTAAACGTTATTGTTCAACAATTTAGTTGATTTTAAAGCAAAAAAAAAACTATTTAAAGATGATATGCTTGATCCATACCGGCAGATGTCTCTTCAAGGAATTGCGATAACTGAGCCATTTCTCTTCGTCCCATCTACAGATCATCATGTACAACGGTCCTGCGATAAACGGGAACATAGTGAGACTAGAGACCACGACCGCAAACTCCTCTACAGAATTCACGGTGACTTCGCCCTTCTCATACGCTTCCTTTAACTGTTGCCTGAAGACCGTACTATGCCTATTATTGTTGACTATTTTTTTAAAGAACTCGGGATCCCTCGATGACTCATGCAGGGCAAAAATCAGCATATCTGGATGATTATAAGCCAAATCAATCTCAGAAGCAATATAATTGTCAACCTTTTCTTCAAAAGAAGAATCTGAATTCAGGTTTTCCCTGAAAGTCACTATAAATTGAGAGGCGACAGACTTCACGACTTCGTTGGACAACATTTTTTTATCCCGGAAGTAATAGTGCAGCATAGACCGGTTGATAGAAGCCAGATCCGCAATATCCTGCATACGGGCACCCTGAAGGCCATCTCTCAAAAAGATCTTCTTGGCAGCCCCCAATATTCTTTCTTCTGTATCGTTATCTTTATACTTAGTCATAAATGTTCAACAAAATTGTTGATGCAAATTTAAACTAAAAAATTAATCATTGTTCTATTATCATTATGTTTTTAACAAAGAATAACAACTGGTCAACTGCTTTGTTATCATTTCCATACAATATATACCCCATAAAGAAGTTCGCGCTATCACAGAGATCTCATCGAAATGTCTGAAATAAGCATTCTGTAAGCACAATAAGTTACATTAAAAAATAAAAATAAACCAAAATGACAGCATATTAGCGAAAAACAAGTATCTTTGCATATAAACCAAGAAGATAAGGTAATATGGGATTGTTTACAAAGAAAAGCATCAGCAGCCTCATGGCTGAGGCTTCAGACAAACAAGGAATGAAAAAGACCTTGTCGACAGGCGCACTAATCGCGCTCGGGATAGGAGTTGTCATCGGTGCGGGATTATTTTCAATTACAGGCATTGCAGCCGCCGACCATGCTGGTCCGGCCATTGTCATTTCCTTTATCATTGCAGCCATCGGTTGTGCTTTTGCAGGATTATGCTATGCAGAATTTGCCTCTTCCATACCAGTTGCAGGCAGTGCCTACACTTATTCATACGCTACAATGGGAGAATTTGTCGCTTGGATCATCGGTTGGGATCTGATCCTGGAATATTCCGTGGGAGCCTCTACGATTGCCTCCAGTTGGTCCGGATATTTCTACGAACTGCTCCATTCTCTGGGGGTTTCTTTAGACCGCCAGTTGATGATGACCCCGTTTGAGACCGTTACTCTTCCCAGTGGTGAAGTGGTCCGCGGAATCATCAATCTCCCTTCTATCTTCATTGTTACCATCATGTCCATGGTTCTGGTCCACGGGACAAAAGGGTCAGCCAGACTAAACAACGTGATTGTCATTTTAAAGGTAAGCATCGTCTTGCTTTTCATCTTCATCGGTTTTCACTATATCAACAAGAGTAACCTCACTCCCTTTATCCCGAAAAATGAAGGGAGTTTCGGAAAATTCGGCTGGTCAGGAATCTTCAGGGCGGCAGGAATGATTTTCTTCGCCTATATGGGGTTTGATGCCGTATCTACGGCAGCGCAGGAGACCAAGAACCCTCAGAAATCGATGCCCTATGGCATCTTGGGATCCCTGTTGATCTGTACCATCCTCTATGTTCTGTTCGCCTACGTCCTTACCGGCGTAGCCAATTACAAGACTTTCAGTGGTGCCGGGAGCGATCTTGCCCCTGTTGCTACGGCCATCAACCACATGGGTAAGGTTGGCCCCGGAGGAACCATCATTCCGGCTTATCCGTGGCTGAACAGGATTATCATAGTAGCAATCCTCCTTGGTTATTCTTCCGTAATTCTAGTATTATTGCTCGGCCAGAGCAGGGTCTTCTATTCCATGAGCCGAGACGGGCTGATCCCGCCGATTTTCTCACATCTGCATCCTAAATACAGGACACCGGCAAAATCGAATCTATTGTTCATGATCTTTGTCTCCTTGATTGCTGCATTCATTCCGGGAAAGGTCGTAGGAGAAATGAGCAGTATCGGAACCCTGTTTGCATTTATCCTGGTCTGTCTTGGAATCATCATCATCCGAAAGAATAATCCTGGCGCGAAACCCGCCTTCAAAACTCCCTGGGTACCTGTCATACCCTTACTCGGAGCCTTGGTCTGCCTGTCCATGATGGTGTCACTGAGTATTGACACCTGGATACGCCTTGTCGTCTGGATGATGGTCGGATTTGATATCTACCTTGTACGCGGACCCAAGCATAGCAGGTCGTCAAAGGATGACCCGCCTGAAGAGAAGCAGAAATCGCGGAACGTAACATCTGTCTGCGGACTTGCCCTATGTGTTTTGCTCGCCTTCTTCACCTACGTCCATCATCGGTCTGAGGCAAGCAATAATACAGACTTAATTATCTTCAACTTTATCATTGCCTTCCACTTGGTCTACTATCTCAGTTTCCGGTTTGTTAAGAAAATATATCGAAAATAAAGGCGGGAAGATCCTGACCATACGATAAAACTGTATGAACCATACAGCTATATCACCATAGCCACTATGACTTTACCTGAATCTAGTGTGGTTCTTCTTTAATTTAGTTGAAGAAGAACCAGATCAGTAGACACAATAAAAGAAGCTATGCGGACCACATTGACACTATGACTTATTTCTTTACCTTCAGAAACTTTCCGATAAGTTCAAAAACTTCAACAACCGTCTCTTTATCAGGTACAGGAATCTTGATATGTGACTGCCCCGTATCAGGATCACTTTCTATAATTGAATCAATAAGTGTCTTTGTACTTTCCTCCGACTTCAGCGTTTCTGCCAGTCCGGAGAAGAAAGCTACACCTTGCTCTATCAAACGCTTTGAGGAAGTGACAGGTTTTTCTGAAACAGAAGATGGTTGGTCAGATTTCTGATTCTCCGTCTTTTCCAGTTGATCCTTTCCTTTCTCAGTAACACGATCATGATCTGCTTTCGGCTCTTCATCCGCAATATCAATAGGCTGCTCTTCTCTCACGGTTGCTGTCTTATCCACACTATTGATTGTCTCACTCAAATCCTTCATCATAGTCTGGAATTTACTGTCAGAAGAGAATATCGTATCCTGCCCACCATCAAGTGCTCCCTCAAACATTGAAGACTTGAATTTAAGTTTTCCAAGCATTGATTCCTCAAAAGTATTGGCAGATACCAGATTGATAACCTGGATATTTCTCTTCTGGCCGATACGGAATATACGTGCGATACGTTGCTCCAATACAGCGGGATTCCACGGTAAGTCGATATTGATTACAATTGAGGCTGCTTGCAGGTTCAGTCCGGTGCTGCCCGCATCTGTAGAAAGAAACACACGACTTTCGGGCAGATCCGTAAAATGACTAACCAAGTCTTTACGATCCTTTGAGGGCACACCTCCATGAAGGTATTCATAATGGATGTCCTTTGCATCCATCTCTCTGGCAATCAACTGTGTCATTCTCTTCCACTGACTGAACACAACGACCTTCTCGTCACCACCCTCAATGACATCATTGATGATATTCATCACCTCGTCAACCTTTGTATCATAACGTGTTTTCTGATCAAGAATATAGGTACTGTCACACACCATACGCATCTGTTGTAAAAGCAGCATAATCCTGTTTCGGTCGGTCTCCGACAAGAAGTGATTCTCCTCCCATTTATGCAACAAACGGGATACAGATAACTTCGCGTCATCATGCACAGCCATCTGTTCTTTAGTCATGGGTACCATGAGATTTTTATCCTGCCGTTCCGGCATCTGAAGTCGAACGTCATTTTTCTTCCGCCGGATCAGAACTTCTTTAAGCCGCTCCCTTATCTCATTCAAATTGCGGTATCCTATTGTCGCACCTTTATCATCACTGATGATATAGCGGTCACGGAAGAGATAATAAGGACCGAGACAAAACTGATCCACCAACTCAACTACGGAATAGAGTTCCTCCAACCTGTTCTCCAATGGAGTACCCGATAGAATAACCGCATAATGTGACACGATTTTCCTTGCCGCTTTAGCAATCTGAGTATTCCAGTTTTTTAACCGTTGTACTTCATCAATAATAAGCATATCGGTCTCCAAGTATCCCCGAGCTTTGATATCATTACATGCTGCATTATAAGACACGATCTTATAAGGATCAGGCAATTGGTATTGCTCACGGCGTTGCATATAATTGCCCTCAATCACATGAACTTTCTGCCCGGAGAACCTTTCTATTTCCCGTTTCCACTGATATTTTAACGAAGTAGGGCACATGATTAAAGTAGAAGCTGACAATCCTTTCTTTCTCAATAACTCTGCGACACCAATAGCCTGTATTGTTTTCCCCAGTCCCATCTCATCAGCAATGATGGCTCTGCCCGCTTTTGCAGCAAAACGAATTCCTTCCTCCTGATAGGGATATAGGCGAGTATGAAGAAGTTGTGTAAAATCAGACTTTGTCAGTGAGTCTATCCACCTGATACGTTCCTTCTTTTCTCTATGCTCAAGGACAAACTGCAAGGCATCCTTATAGCAGCGAAAAGTGTCATCTACAGCGTATGCCTTTTTCAGAAAAATATCAAAATGCTGGTATTCATTTTCCTTCAGCACAAAATCTTTACCAAAATATTCAGCAGCCAAAGTGGTATAATCCTTTTCATGATCACAGCCTATACGGATACGAACTCTTCTAGTTTCTGTATAGTCTAAATAAACGGAAGTATAAGCTGGTATTTCCCCATGAACATGATGATGACCATGCCTGATCCACGATTTCACAGCTTCCAGATGCTTGCACGTCCCCAGACGGGAAGTCTTGAAATCCATACATGAGCAATAATTCCACGGACTTCTGGCGCCACGATAAACGACCTTATATTGTTGTTTGCTTTCCGGATTGATCACCTGGTATTCACCTGGAGAGTTTTTTTCATCAACGCTCCTCACAATAAACCTCTCATCACGAGCAGCCTGCCTTCTCAGCAGCACCTGCCAAGTCCGCAAGTCCAGTCCTTCGGGCTTAAATTGATAAGGAATCTTCTTAACCGACTTCTTTCTGGTTGACTTCTTCTTTGTTGTTGTGCTTTTAGACATCTTTCTAAAATTATAGTTTAAACGTATTGAGCAATATCACCGACCTTAGACATAAATTCTCGGGTAAACCAATGCTGGAACACACTGTCGGCAAGAACGGTCCGATTTCCGGCAACATCAATGATTTCCCGATCGATAAGAGCTTTTTTGATTTTATCAATATTTGATTTGGAACCCATCGGAAATCCATCCTGAACCTCCCGTGATCCGAAATTATCGTGATAACCTTTACAAATCGCTCGGATAAAATTCATCTGATAAGTACTCAGACCTCTGATCTGTTCAGTAAAGAAACTCGAGTTCTGAGCCAATAATGCTTCATAGCCATTATCAAAATCTTTCTCTGTAACTTCTCTTCCAGTCTCAGCCATCACATCCCATGCTAACTGCTGGACGTATGAAGAATAATTGTCCACGGTCTCGCAAATCTTTTCAGCAAATCTTTGGGATATCTTCTGACCACTATCCATAAAACGCTTCTGAATATAAACGGTCCAGTCCTTCGTCGGAATACATCCCAGTTCATTCACTTCACCAAACTGGTAAAATGGCATACGTTGACTCTGGAATATTTTTGTCATCAGATGTTTCTTACTTCCAAACAAGCAATAGGATACATTTTGCTGGTGCTGCCATACTCCACGCATCCGCTTTTGTACCGTCAGAGAATCGTCAAATTCACCTATCTGCTGAAATTCATCAATGCAGATCACTATACGTATTCCCTTTTTGGTAGCTATTATTTCAGGCAGATTCAATATATCCTGAGGAGAATAGTTCTTGGGGGTAATTCCCAGCGAAAGGGAGAATGCCATACCCGGACCTGGAGAAAAAGAAACCTTCGGAGATACTCGTGAAAGAAATTCTTTAACATTCTCCAATATTCGTTCAGCTTTTGAGTCTGTCTGTTCAAAAATCGTCTCAGCAAAACGATTAAGAAATTCATATTCACTGCGGCAGTCATAGATATCCATCATTACAACTTTCAACTTGGGATCATCGATCTCTGACTTTACTTTTTTGACAAGAGAAGTTTTACCCATACGCCTGGGAGAAATCAGAATGACATTCATGCCATAGATGAAATCTTTTTTCAGGCGTGCAGTTTCTCTTATCCTATCCGTGAAATTCTTTCCTTCCACAGACATTCCATATACAAAAGGCTTGTCCATATTGTTAGTGATTAACTCTGGCAAAGATAGGAATTTTCAATCGGTTCACCAAGTGGTGGACCACCGCCGAGTGAACTTTTATTTATTTTTAGTACTTAAAGGATTGAAAATGATAAAACTGCATAAGGCCTCTTTCTGATCTAATTCCATCAATCTGCGGACTCGACTGATATGGAAAGACTGATTTTAATTGAAGAATTTGGTATGTAAATCAATATGATTATCCTCAACTGAGTGATTTTCTTCAATCATAGATTCTGTGCTGAAACATCGGCCTATAGGACATAGCCGCAACAAGTAGCCTGTCAAAAAGTCTGTCACCAAATGATCTGCGGTTGAACTTCCAGCAGAATTCATCCAGATAACTCTGAAGGAACTCGTCTTTGATGCCATGGTACATATCAAGCAAAAGTGACTTTGCATTCGATATGGCAGTGTGAACCCAAGGCAGTATTTTCGATGCCTGCTCAGGAAGGGTCTTTATGGGATATACCTCTTTAAAATAACCTTTGAGTTTCGTATGAGATCTGGAGTCATCCGTGATTATTCTGGAATCCGCTGCAACTGCGACCTTTGAGACTTCGGTAACGGTAGAGGCTTTCACATCAGGAACGACCTTCATTTTTATATGACCTGACTTGCGATCTTTCTTTCCTTTCTTCTGTTTATTCTCAGGAACTGCTTTACTTTCTATCATTACCAGAACTTTTGACTTGCGCTGACTTCCTG
>NZ_BAACAN010000015.1:0-73747 GCF_054687055.1 Segatella asaccharophila
CGGAAAGAATATCTGCAATGGCGTTCCCGCCTTCCTCACCGGCCTGCCAGGGCAACAGGATCGCATCCGGAATATCTTTCCATGATGACGTCTCGATCACCCCACCAATATCCAGGATGACGATCAACTTCTTACCCTGAGCGTGAAAGGCTGCTGCTATATTCTTCATACAATTCAGCTCACCATCGGTCAGACTCCAGTCACCAGGACGGTTATGGCGGTCACTGCCCTCTCCCGCATTCCGCCTGATCGTCATTATGGCCACATCATCAACGGAAGCACGATGCCTTGCATAGGCAGGCCCGAAATTAATATCCTCATCTGCATCTTGATAGAGTTCAGCCATATCCTCATCTACCTGATAACCGGCATTCTGCAGGCCCTGGCAGATATTGATCACAAAAGGCTTGTTCACATCACCGGAGCCCCAGCCATTAGCCAGGAAGCCTTTATAGGAGCCTATACCAAAAAGAGCCACCTTCTGACCTTGAGTCAAGGGCAAGGTCCGATCATCATTCTTAAGAAGGACAATACCCTGTGCCGCCATCTCACGGGCCACGGCTGCATGGGCTTTCAAGTCCGGAGCATTAGAAGCCTTATAGTGGCGGAAATGCGGGGTCTTGACAATATAATTCAAGATATTCCGGACATTCCGGTTCACGACATCCATGGATAGTTTACCGTTCTGGACGGCATCAACGATGTCACGCACCTGAGTATCCAGTCCCCACTCCATCAAATCATTTTCAGCATTGACTTGGTCCACCGTATTCCGCCGCTCAGTCCAGTCCGTCATTACGATCCCTTTATAACCAACCTCTCCTCTCAACCAATCATGGAGCAGAGGTTTATCAGCCTGTGTATAAGAGCCATTCAGAAGATTATAGGAAGACATAACCGTCCACGGATTTCCAATTTTGATTGCCAACTCGAAATTTTTAAGGTAGAGTTCACGGAGTGCCCGCTGGCCGACGATCGAGTTATTCTGTGTACGGAAGGTCTCCTGATTATTACAAATAAAATGCTTGGCAGAAGTACCTACGCCATTAGACTGGACACCTAATATTTCATTTCCAGACAAGATGCCGCTCAGCACCGGATCCTCTGAGAAATATTCAAAATTTCTTCCGCAAAGGGGATTACGGTGAAGACACATTCCCGGAGCCAGCAGGACATCGCAGCCATATTCCAGCACTTCATCTCCCATATTCCTGCCGACAGCCTTAGCACAGTCAACATCCCAGGAAGACGCTACAAGAGTCCCCACAGGATTACCGGTAGCATAAAAAGTACGACTGTCCCCCTTGCGTGTCGGAGAAATGCGTACTCCGGCAGGGCCATCAGTCAGCACCGTACAAGGAATCCCCAACCGGGGGATCGCTTTCGTCATACCTGCTGCACCAATACCTGCTTCCGGCAAAGTCGGGCCCTTCTTACCATCAACCACCTCATAAGATCCACCCACAAGCAATTCCGCCTTTTCCTCCAGCGTCATTGCCTTGAGGACCTGCTCTACTGAGTTCTTTCCCAGTTGAGGAACAGAATTCTTGAGTTTTGGTTTTGCCTCTCCAGTTACGATAACACACAAAAACAGAGCTAACAAGATTGTCTTTTTCATGAAATAAATTTTTGAATTAGTTTACTATATTTTTATCTCTCATACCATCTATGGCCAACTTACCTGACAAGATCAGAGACATGGCCAGGTTCCTCCTGGTGACCTATTCTCCCAGAGGTATATCACCATGCATAATGCTCTCATACATGATCTGCATAAGAACAAATTCTCTGACATGAATATAAAAGATTATTATCTATAACCATGTATCACGGTATGTACATTTATACCTTTTCAAAAAATAACTGCTGAAACGTTACACAAAAATAGAATATTTTTTTGAAATCTACACACTTTTATCAAAAATTGTAGTCAGATTATCAAAACTGAAAGCTATTTTCAATTCTTTACGGTAATTTATTATGCCACAAACAGATAGGTTCAAATAATATTGCTAGTTTTTTAACGATAAGAAAGAATCATAGTCACACGATAGTCACTTGTGACCGATGATCCCCTATTTTTCGAAAATAGGGGACAAGATGTAACCAAACAAAAATTCCACAAGTCATTAACGATCTTTGACTTATGGAATCAGAAAGTTGTCCTAGGCGGATTCGAACCACCGCTGACAGAACCAAAAACTGTAGTGCTACCATTACACCATGGGACAATCTGTCTTTTGATGGGGCAAAGGTAGTACATTTTTATGCCACCACCAAATTTTTACGATCTTTTTTAACATCAGGAGCCATGCACCTCCCTGAAGGGATATACTCCTTCAAAGACCGAGCCATCAGATTTCACCCGATTATTTTACGGTAATCAGGAAATAATTTTTCTTTCCTTTCTGTACCAGCAGATATTTGCCATCGATCAGATCCTCCGATGTGATGGGACGATCAAAAGTCTGGACCTTCTCCTTGTTCAAGGACACCCCGCCACCCTTGACGAGTTTACGCATATCACTCTTGCTCTGGAAGATCATCATTCCTTCCCTATTGAACAGATCAACAGCAGAACACCCCAGATCATCTTTAGTCACCTCATAGTGCGGAACCCCTTTGAAAACATCCAACAGAGTAGCCTCATCAAGTTGGGCCAAATCCTCCTTCGTCGATTTACCAAACAAGATATTACTTGCAGCAATTGCCATCAGCAGATCCTGTTTAGAATGAACCATTGTAGTGACCTCTTCCGCCAGTTTTTTCTGCAGCATACGAAGTCCGGGATCTTTACGATGCTCCGTGATCAGAGCATCTATTGTAGGATGGTCCAGTGAAGTGAAGATCTTAATATACTTCTCTGCATCCACATCACTTACATTAAGCCAGAACTGGTAAAAAGCGTATGGAGTAGTACGGTTACGGTCAAGCCACACGTTTCCACTCTCTGTTTTCCCAAATTTTTTACCATCAGCCTTTGTGATCAGAGGACAAGTGAGGCAATAAGCCTGTGCATCTATCCCCAGCGTACGGCGGATCAATTCCGTGCCGGTAGTCATATTCCCCCACTGATCATTTCCACCCATCTGGAGCTGGACCCCTTTATGTTCATAAAGCCAAAGGAAATCATAACCCTGAAGGAGTTGATAAGTAAATTCCGTGAAAGACAATCCGTCACGGGCCTCCCCATTCAACCGTTTCTGAACGCTCTCCTTGGCCATCATATAATTAACTGTGATATGCTTGCCGACCTCACGCACGAAATCAAGGAAGGAGAAGTCCTTCATCCAATCATAATTGTTAACCAGTTCCGCTCCATTCGCTTCCTTGCCATCAAAGTCAAGGAACTTAGAAACTTGTTTCTTGATACATTCCTGGTTATGATACAACGTGTCCGCATTCAAGAGATTACGCTCCTGACTTTTACCGGAAGGATCGCCGATCATTCCCGTAGCTCCTCCCAAAAGCAAGTAAGGTTTATGTCCACAAGCCTGCAGATGACGAAGCATCATGATTCCACAGAGGTGACCGATATGCAAAGAATCAGCAGTCGGATCTGTACCCAGATAAGCCGATACCATCCCTTTCTGTAAAAGTTCTTCAGTACCTGGCATGATCTGCGCTAACATTCCACGCCATTTTAATTCCTCAACAAAATTTTTTGCCATCGTGTAACTCTTTATAGATATATATTTTATTCTTCATTTCTAAGCAGCAAGGGAAGCCCCTTCCTATTTCAATCCCTCATTCTCCTGACTGTATCTATCCTCAGGGTACCGGATCATAACCCGATCCTCCCCATGGATGACAACGGAGGATTCTCCTTATGGCGAGATACAGTCCCTTTAACGGTCCATACTTCAACAACGCCTGTCGGGCATATTCAGAACAAGTGGGAGTAAACCGACAACTTGGAGGAGTAAAAGGAGAGATAAACCGCTGATAAAATATAATAGGCAACACCAGTAGCCAGGTGATCAGTCTGAGTATCAGATGAATCCCCTTCTTCAACCCTTTAAATATTGCCCTCAGTACATTCATATTCTTTCACTGATCCGCCGCAGCAGAGATACGACCTTCTTCTCTATCTCATCCGTCTCATACAATTGAGGATCCTGCCAGAGAAAAGCGATCACGACCTGGTCTTCAGGGCAGGCAGACAAGACATGGAGCAAGAGGTACTTGTTTTTTCTGAAAGCCTCCCTTATCTGCCTTTTCACCCGATTCCGTTTGACAGCCCGTTTAAAGCAACGTTTAGGAACACTGATCAGCACTTTATCCTGCGGTTCTTCCGGTACACGTTCTACTATTTGGTAGACGGCCCTCAAAGGAAAGGCAGACAGCGAATGGCTACTGCTCCTCGAAAAGAGCCGGTCTATCAGCACTTTACTACATAGCCGCTCGTTTTTACTAAATGTAAGCGATCCTGCAGGCATAGAGAATCTATCTTTTTTTGTTTTCTTTTTTCAGATAAGCACCCAGAGCACTGGTCATCGAAGGGTGATCCTGAGAAGGAGCCTGAAGATCCAGGCGGAACCCTTCCTCCCTCACAGTCTTAGCAGTAGCCGGTCCGAAAGCAGCAATACGAATTTTGTCCTGGACAAAATCCGGAAAATTCTGCTTCAAGGCTTTCACCCCCGTAGGACTGAAGAACACCACCATATCGAAGTCAAAATTTTTCCTTTCATCTTCCGTAAAGTCATTGCTCACCGTCCGATACATCACACACTCCGTATGGTTCAACTTTTTCTCATCCAGTAGGTTGGCAATCTTATTACTATGGACACTGCTCAAGGGTACCAGGAATTTCTCCCCCTTATGTTTTGCCATCAAAGGGATGAGATCATCTACTTTGCCCGTATTGCCAAAGAATATTTTTCTTTTATGATAGGGTATGTATTTTTGGATATAGAGAGCTATTGTCTCTATGACACAAAAATACTTCATGTCTTCAGGAATTGTGATCCGCAAATCCTTAGCTAACTTGAAATAGTTATCAATCGCATGACGAGATGTAAAAACCACTGCCGTGTAATTCAACAAATTGATTTTCTGCTGACGAAATTCCCTTGAAGAGATGCCCTCAACCTTAAAGAATGGACGAAATACGCACTCCACCTTAAATAATTTTTCCAAGTCATAATAGGGAGACTTTTCGCTTGTCGGCCGAGGCTGAGAAACCAGAATTTTCTTTATCATCTTGTCCTAAAAAGTTATTTTCATATCATTACCAATCATCTCCCAAATGCCCCATAACACAAGCATGGGGATGACTTCAAGCGTACAAAAGTACAAAATATTCTGCACAATGGCACTGATTCTTTGAGAAAAGATAATAAAGGCCTTATAAAAGGTGAGTAATTTAAACAAAACCACTACAATCAGCGCATAAATCATACCCGTCTGGAGTGGCAATCTGAAATAAGCCATCAGCATAATCATGGGGAACAGCACGACCCCTTCTGTGGATATCAGGAAGAAATAAGCATGAAACCATTGTTCGTTTTTCCGCTTATCAAAGAATATCCAGTTGATAAACCAATAAGCCAAGCCTTTCACGAAGAAATAGCCAGCCAGCACCACTGTATAAATTCCTATAATTTTATACCGGGAAATTGCGAATGTATCTCCAAAGACAGAACGAGTATACAGGAAGAAAGTCAATGCGAAAAGCAGACAAGTCTGGAGGATGAAAAAGAACTGGTATCTAAACTCATTGGAAGTTTCGGTCATCGCAGTTTGTTCCATTCGCGGAGGAAAGAAAAAATTCTTAGCCTGATGGTAAAAGAAAGAACGGCATTTAGCAAAAGCGACCATTGCCAGGATAAAACAGGCCAGCAGCAGAACCGTCAACAGATCATCACCTGCAATAGTATAAGGAACAGGATCGCCTGCCACCCCCAATCTTCCTCCCGGCAGTTCAGGATGGAACATAGAGTCTCTAGAGAAGAAAGACTCTTTATAATAGGTCGGAAGGACAACATTTTTCACGCTCTTCCCTGCCACTTGTCCAGGCAAGTGAAGCGTATCCGGCATTGTACTCCAATGGACCTTTCCGGGATGGATGTTCCGCTGGATTGCAGAATCCTGTTGCCCGGGCGTAGCCCCCTCTGGCAGCCTTTTCAGCACTTGTGCTGGAGTAGGCTGATGCTGAATTGACCGTTCTAAGACGTAAGGACCGTGCATCAATGTTAAAAATAGCGGCATGGAATCTCCTAATGCCATAATCAACTATAAACCAAACTCCTTCTTTATTCTCTCCACCTGATCCAGTTTTTCCCACGTGAAAAGTTCAACCTCGACAGTTTTAGGCTCATGGTAGCGAGAGGTAAAGACCTTCTTCACCACTTCATTTTTCCGTCCCATGTGACCATAGGAAGCCGTTTCAAAATACATAGGCTGGCGAAGCTTCAATGCACGTTCAATAGCTTTAGGACGCAAATCATACATCTCTCCTATTTTTTTTGCGATCTCACCATCCGCCATTTTCACATGACTTCTTCCGTAGGTGTTCACGTAAACGCTCACCGGCTCTGCCACTCCAATAGCATAAGCCAACTGTACCAGCATCTCATCAGCCACGCCTGCTGCGACCATATTCTTAGCGATATAACGAGCCGCATAAGTTGCAGAGCGATCCACCTTTGAAGGATCTTTCCCTGAGAAAGAGCCGCCGCCATGTGCACCTTTACCGCCATACGTATCTACGATGATCTTGCGTCCTGTCAGTCCTGTGTCCCCATGAGGACCACCGATGACAAACTTTCCCGTAGGGTTAACCAAATATTTGATCTGATCATTAAAAAGAGCCAAGGTCTTTGCTCCACAACGCTTTTTAACTTCAGGAATCAAGATATGGAGAACGTCGTCCTTTATTTTAGACAACATACGAGAATCATTTTTATCAAATTCATCATGCTGTGTCGAAACGACAATCGTATCAATACGCTGAGGAATATTATCATCACTGTACTCAACCGTAACCTGACACTTAGAATCCGGACGGAGATAAAGCATTCTTTTACCTTCCTTCCGAATATCCGCAAGCGTCTTCATCATCAAATGAGCCAGGTCAAGTGAAACCGGCATATAGTTTTCCGTCTCATTTGTCGCATATCCGAACATCATGCCTTGATCACCCGCTCCCTGATCCTCTTCCTTCTCCCGGAGGACACCACGAGTAATATCAGGACTCTGCTCATGAATGGCAGAAAGAAAGCCACAGGAATCGCCGTCAAACTGATATTCTGATTTTGTATATCCAATATGCTTAATGGTATCACGAGTAACCGTCTGCAGATCTATATAAGTTTTCGAGCTCACTTCCCCCATGACAATGACCTGGCCTGTAGTGGCAAAAGTCTCAATAGCGCAACGCGCGTTCCTGTCATAAACGAGAAACTGATCGAGTAAAGCATCAGAAATCTGGTCACATACCTTATCCGGATGACCTTCTGAAACTGATTCTGATGAAAATAAATATGACATAAATTGGTCTCTAATTTTATTCTATTCCGTTTAATCATGCAAAGTTACGAATTTTCCGGATAATTCCAAACCGTTTATCCCTTTTTAAGTCCAAATCATGAATTATCTGTCATCCTTCAAAGTAAGTCGTTCAGGAAGAGATCCCAGCAACTATTTTCAGAATCATTTTCCATCCTTCCGTTCTGAAGGAAAAGTCTGTTGATTTCTCGGATGATGCTCCAGGATTTCCCTTCTCAGATCTGAAGTTTCCAGATGCGTATATATTTCCGTAGTTCCGATATTCTCATGCCCCAGCATGGCCTGAATGGCACGCAGGTCAGCACCGCCCCGCAGCAATGCCGTGGCAAAGGAATGGCGGAGAGTATGTGGAGAAATTGTTTTCTTTATCCCTGCATCCTGTGCCTGCTTTTTGATCATGATGAGTATCATGACACGAGTCAGATGGTGCCCCCGACGGTTTAAGAAGACATAACCTTCTTCACCAGGCTTTATATCCATCTGACGGCGGTCATAAAACCAAAGATTCAGTTCTTTGATAGCTGCATCCGAAATAGGTACCAGACGTTCCTTATTTCCCTTACCTATCACCCTGACAAACTTCTCATCCAGATACAGATTAGAAAGTTGCAGATTTACCAGTTCAGAAACGCGCAAGCCACAGGAAAACAAGACCTCGATAATAGCCTTATTACGCTGCCCTTCCCATTTTGAGAGATCAATAGAAGCTTCCAGTTGATCCACCTCGTCCGTGGTCAGGTATTCTGGCAGGTGTTCTCCTATTTGCGGAGATTCGAGCAGTTCAGATGGATCCATTTTCAGATAGCCCTCAAGTTGCAGATAGCGGTAAAAAGAACGCACGCCGCTTAATATCCTCGCCTGAGACCTAGGCCCTTCGCCTAAGTCATGTAAACCAGCTGAAAATTGTTCCAGATCTTCAAGTCGGGCATCTGCAGGACTTATCTCCTTCTTCCGAAAGAATTCAAGAAGAAGCAGCACATCCCGATGATAAGCTTCAACGGTATTGGGAGAATAACTCCTTTCAAGTTTAAGATACCTCAGATAGCCTTTCATTATCTCAACAGAAAAAGTCTTTTCCATTTTCAAACTTTTATACTTTTTATCTTACTGGCTGACCATTCCAAGAATTTTCATTAACTTTGCAGTTAAGATACGATTGTTAAGAACAAAGGTACAAATTATTATTGAATATGAAAATACAAATCATCAACGGCCCTAACCTGAATCTCTTAGGAATCAGAGAGCCAGGGATTTATGGAGATCATTCTTTTGAGAGCTATTTACCAAAGCTCAAAGCCAAATACCCCGAGATCCAGATAGACTATTATCAGAGCAATATCGAAGGAGATCTGATCAACAAGATGCAGGAAACCGGATTTTCGTACGATGGCATCGTGCTTAATGCCGGTGCATACACACATACCAGTATAGCTCTCCAAGATTGTATCCGCAGCCTGAAATGTCCCGTAATTGAAATTCATATATCCAATATTTTCCAAAGAGAAGAATACCGTCACAAATCCATGATCAGTTGTGCCTGTCTGGGTACCATTTGCGGGTTTGGACTTGCGGGGTATGACCTGGCCATTGCAGGGATCCTTTCAACCAAGAAAGGATAATCGTCCTCAATAACCCAACGGGTAATTATTGTCCTTCAAAGATGAGCAAACAAAATCCAGGGCGATCCACATCCCTTGTCAACCCCAACGATGAAAGGCCCGAAGACAATCTGTTGGACCAGTACATCCGCGAGCATAGTGAACCGGAAGGAGATTACCTCTATCGACTCTGGCGCGCCACAAATATCCACACCCTCCATGGACGGATGTCAAGCGGATACCTGCAAGGACGGATACTGAAAATGTTCGTCCGAATGATTCGTCCACGAAACATTCTTGAAGTAGGAACATTCAGCGGTTATAGTGCGATCTGTATGGCAGAAGGACTCCCGGCGGGAGGCAAAATCTATACCTTCGAGATCAACGATGAGATGGAAGATTTAACCCGAAGATGGATAGAAAACTCTCCCGTAGCAGACAAGATCGAGTTGCACATCGGTGACGCCAACGAGGAAGCGCCTCTATTAGGCCTCACTTTTGACATGGCATTCATAGATGGTGACAAACGTACTTATCTAAAGACCTATGAGACCGTCATGAGCCTTCTAAGACCAGGTGGTTTCATTCTCGCAGACAACACCCTGTGGGACGGGCATGTCATTGATCCCCGATATGAACATGATGCCCAGACGGCCGGCATCCGCAGATTTAATGATTTTGTCGCTGCAGATCCGCGTACCGAAGACATCATCCTTCCCGTCAGAGACGGGTTAACCCTCATTCATAAAAAGCAGAGCACCTCACGATGATAAGATCTAAAAGGACATGATCATCACCGTGAAATCACTCATGCAAGCGACTTAACTTAAAAGTCTTTTGCTTAAATATCTAACAGGATAATAAACCGCAAGCCATCCCACAGCGATCACTGTCAGGAAAACCAGCAGAATATCCGAATAATGGACACTCACCGGATAAGCATCAACGATGAACGATCCTGCAGATTTCCCGAGAGAAACAAATCCATAAGTCTGTTGCAGCCAACAGAGAAGGAGCCCGATCGCAATTCCGACAATAGCACCGATAACAGAGATCATCCTTCCCTCAAAAAGGAAGATACGTACAATCTGCTTGTCACTGGCCCCGAGATTCCGCAAGGTGACCACATCATTTTTCTTATCAATGATCAACATGGACAGAGAACCGATGATATTAAAACAGGCCACTACCAGAATGAATGTCAGGAAAAGATAAGCCATCAGTTTCTCGATGGTCATGATCTTGAAAGTATCATCCTGCTGTTGAAACCGGTCTAGCACCCGGTATTTCTTCCCGGCTATTTTCTGCATCTCCCTTTTCACGGATTCAAGATCCGAATTCTGTTTCAGCCGAAGCTCCAAAGATGAAAGCATTCCCTGTTGGCCAAACAGATTACGGGCAAAAGCGATCGACGTTAAAATATAATTTTTATCATACTCCGCCTGCTTGACGGAAAAGACCACGCCCGGTGAGATGATCGAGTCCACGACAAAGCTATTAGAAGGATCAGCCAGATCCAACTGCCCCTCTTTTACCGGAGCAAAGATCTTCATATAACCATCCCAGTCTGCCCCCGCATCTAATTGCTGGGCAAGTTGAATCCCCAGGATACCATACTGCAAGTTAGCTGCATGGAGTTCAAAACTACCATTACCATAAAGAATATCCGTGATATGGGACAACTGGGGGAAATCATCTTCCACGCCCTTGATCATTACCATCGCCTGCTTATTATGATAGACCGCAAGGGCTTGGTCTTCCACACACTCAGTAGACACTTCTACCTGAGGGAGCCTACGGATTTTTGTAAGAACAGGATCATCCGCCGGAGCGGTCTTGCCCATCGCAGGAACGATTTCCAACTGAGGATCAAAATTAGTAAACAGGGACGCAATAAGGTCATGGAAGCCGTTGAACACACTTAACACGATAACCATTGCCATTGTAGCTACTGCAACTCCGATCACACTGATGGCGCTGATGATATTAATGGCATGAGTACTCTTTTTGGAAAAGAGGTATCTTCTGGCTATGAAAAGGGGGAAATTCATACGAATCAGTCAATGATTATTTCTCCTGCAGGATATCATCAATATGCTGCTGATAATCCAGCGTATCATCGAGGAAGAAACGCAACTCAGGTATAATGCGCAACTGTTTCCCTACACGCGTCCCCAGACTATAGCGAATGGTCTTTTCATTTGTACGGATATTTTTCACAATGTCATCCGCTTTCTCAGAAGGAAAAATTGAGAGATAAGCAGTACAGACACTCATATCAGGACTGATTTTCACATTGGTCACACTAATCAGGATACCATGAGTCCTGCGGGTCTGCTCCTGGAAAAGTGTCGCCAGTTCCTTTTGCAGGAGTCTGGCTATACGGTTTTGTCTCGTTTCTCGCATAATATAATCCTTTTATCTAACATCACAATCACTGGCGCCCTTCAGAAAAGAAGCTGTCCCTCGTGATTGTATTCAATGATCGTAAACCTTCAGAAAGACGCCATATTTGCCCGTTCTTTCAGGACAAACGGAAGAACTTATTCCAGATCCAGATGGTTAACAGGAACCACCTCATTAAGGAAAATTTGAGCGCTGCCCTTGAATTTCTTCGGGTTTTCCGTAGTATTATAGAGGCAAGTTCCATGCTTTGTGCACATCTGATCCATTTCCGGATGACGCTTCAGATAGTTCACGAGACTGTCTGCGACATATTTCCCTTGTGGAACAAGACGGACACTGGGGCTGATATATTTCGAGATCTTCGGCATAAGCAAGGGATAATGTGTACAACCCAGGATTATCGTATCAATCTGAGGATCTGCCTGCATCAGTTTATCAATACGCTTTTTCACGAAATAATCCGCGCCAGGACTATTCGCCTCACCATATTCAATCAGAGGGACCCAGAAGGGACAAGCTACGCCCGTGACCTTTATTTCAGGCCAGAGTTTCTGGATTTCAATATCGTAACTATGACTGGTCACGGTTCCTTCAGTAGCCAGAAGTCCGACATGGTTATTGTGAGTAAGCTTCCCTATGACCTCAGCTGTCGGGCGGATGACCCCCAATACCCTGCGATGAGGGTCAATAGCAGGAAGATCCTGCTGCTGAATGGTTCTGAGAGCTTTTGCCGAAGCAGTATTGCAGCCAAGAATTATCAGATGACAGCCCATTTCAAAGAGTTTGACGACTGCCTGTCGTGTAAACTCATACACCACATCGAAAGAACGGTCCCCATAGGGAGCTCTGGCATTGTCTCCCAGATAGATATAATCATATTCCGGCATGACCTGACGGATGCTATGCAGCACCGTAAGTCCACCATAGCCGGAATCAAAGACGCCTATCGGACCGGGGGCAGAAGGTAATTTCATCATAAATCTAATTAAACACCTATTCAAACTACAACCTTTTCACTGACAGGAAAAGAGAAAATGATCAGTCTTTCAACATCTCCGTGGCGCAAGCCATTAATCAGCGTAAAGCAGATTCCAGCGCAGTTGTAATATCTACGCCCAAGGAAGTATCGATATAAGGAACGGCATCATGATCAGTATTCAAGACGAAAGCCAGTCCCTGCTGTTTTCCAATTTTGCTCACAGCAGCAGTAACACTTGCTTTCAAAGGAGCCATTGCATTCTGTTCAGCCTGATCCAACAAGTGCTTGGATTGTTCCTTGAAAGCAATATTCTTCTCCATCAGGTCACGTAATTCAGCTTGTCTCTTTTCCAGGATTGAAGGGGCGAAATCCCTCTCTCCTTCCAGAAATTCCTCATATTTATTATTGAACTCATCTTCCTCCCGCTTCATCTCAGCATCATATTTATTACTCAAATCACTGAGATCACGACGAGTCTTGGCATACGCCGGCATCGACTGAAGGACCGTCTGATAAGAGAAATAGCCGAATCGCTGCGGTGAAGCAGGAACACTGGATACAGATGTCTCAGTCTGTGCGCTGGCCATACCAGGCAGCAACGCCAAGAACAGATACAATAACAGTTTTCTCATATAAAACCTCCTAATTACTTAATCGGATAAAACATGATGACAGAATACTTCTAAAAGAGTCAAAAGGGCAGACTCAGACGAGACCTGCCCCTAAATATCTTGATAGAAAAGTATACTTTATTTCAATTTCAAGACCTCAGATTTGCAAAGAGCAGTGACATCCCTTACAAGAGTATCGCTGATATAAGGCATAGATCCCTTCATGAAGATCGAAGTATATCCTCCCTCTTTGCCTACCTTTTCAATGACCTGCGACACTTTAGCCTGGATAGGAGCCAACTTCTGTTGCTGTGCTTTCTGGAAATCCTGCGATTTCTGCTGGGCAGTCTGCTGATATTTGTCTCCCAGATCCTGTAATTCCTTTTCCTTAGCCTCCTTAGCTGTAGCATTCATCGTAGAAGAACTTTTCTGATATTCATCATATTTCCGCTGAATCTCAGCCTGCATGCTTTGCAGGTCTTTCTGGTCCTGATCATTCAGGTTTTTCAGTTCTGTCTGAGCCGCAGCATATTCAGGGAGAGCCTGAGCGACCGCATCCAAGTCAACGACACCAAACTTCTGTGCGAAGATTGACATTGGTATCATCAACATCAACATTAAAAGTAACTTTTTCATTTTCTTTATTTTTATAGTTTGATTGCAAAGTTAATATGAATCATGTGAGTTGCAAAGTTAATACTTATTATTTGAATATCCTAATTTCCTCAGCACTTCATTTGAAATGTCAATTTTCGGTGAACCAAAAATAATGCCAGAATTACTGGCTCTGTCAACGACCAGAGAATAATCGTGAAGTTCACAAATATCTTTTATAGCATTGTAAATTTTTTCCTGGATAGGGGACATCAGGGATTCACGTTCCTTGGAGAGTTCACCTTCGGGTCCAAAATACTGCTTTTTCAGATCACTGGCCTGTTTTTCCTTATCTACTATAGCCTGTTGACGTGCCTTTTTCTGCTGTGGAGAAAGGAAGGCCATTTCATTCTGATAATTCCGATACATCGTACTTGCTTCGGTATTAATGGAATCCACTTCAGCCTTCCACTTTTCACCTGCCTGATTGAGTTGTTCGTTTGCGCGCTCGTATGTTGGAATGTTCTTTAAAATATAATCCATATCCACAAGTGCGAATTTCTGAGCGCTTGCCGTCATTGCCATTAGGACAAAGAGGCACAATGTAATTACCTTTTTCATTTCTTAATCCTTTTTGTATTATGCTACACGGTCAGCTTTATCTATATGCCAGACCGGTCTCATCTCAATTTTACCATCACACCAACTGGCAGATATGAAAAGGTCTGCCTCCTGGCAGTGATCAGACTACTCATTAAAGTTTGAATTCAGCTGGCCTCCCTTTAAAATTCCTGTCCGAGGATAAAGTGGAACTGACTTCCGCCCTTCTGCCCGAAGACCTTATCAAAACCATAGCCCCAGTCAATACCCATCAAGCCAACCATTGGCAGATAGATCCTGACACCTACGCCGGCTGAACGCTTCATATCAAATGGATTGAATTTCTTTGTATCTGTCCAGGCATTACCTGCTTCCACAAAGGAGAGTCCATAGATGGTCGTATTCCCTAAAAGGAACGGATAACGGAGCTCCAGGGTATAGCGGTCATACGCATAGCCCTCAGCTCCATAAGGAGTCAGGGAGCCATTTTCATAACCACGCAGCCCGATCGTTTCTTCGGCATAACCTGTAGAGTAACCGCTCATACCATCACCACCCATATAGTAGGTTTCAAACGGACTCTTCTTATATTTATTGTATGAGCCAAGAAGCCCCATTTCTACGCGGGTCATCAACACAAAAGTCTTCGGATTGCCACTCAACGCTGTATAGGTACGAGCCTTAAACTTCCACTTATTATATTCTATCCAACGGTATTTTTCCTGCATCTGACTGTTATAGTCCGGATCGAGTGAGTTAGTAGCCAGATTCTTATAATCCTTATGATCCCAACTACTCCAAGGCGGGGTAAGCGTCACACTTGCTTCAAAGTCAGAACCACGACGGGGATAAAGTTGATTATCCGTAGAGGTACGGTTCAGGGCAATCGTCATATTCAGGTTGTTGGCATCACCATTAGACATCAGGAAATAGCTCCAGTTCTTCAACATATATCGTGTATAGGCCAGTTGCAAGGAAAGGGTGAAATAATCATCGGGCCAACTCAAGCGTTTCCCCCATCCTACATTCACTCCGAACATCTTAACATACTTGTCCGGATCATAATAGTCTTCGTAACTATTATTGTAACTGCTGCCATAACCATACATATAATTATAGTAATTATTCAGATAAGAACTGTTGTAATAATTACTTGACACATCCGTCTGTTTGGAGAAATAAGCCCCTATGCTGAACTGAATAGGCCGCTTTCCGCCAAGCCAGTTAGTGGAATAGCTGACATCATAGTTTTGGTAATAGGTACCATTCGTCTGTGCACCGATGCTCAGCGTTTCACCATCACCGATCGGCATGATGCCACGGTGTTCCTTGTTCATATTAAACAGATTCCGGATGGAGAAATTATTCAGTTTCAAGGCAATACGTCCTATCACACCCGTCTGTCCCCAGCCAAGGGAGAACTCAATCTGATCATTACTCTTCTGCACCAGGTTCCAGTTGATGTCCACCGTACCATCTTCATAATTCGGTTTCACATCCGGGTTAACCTTTTCCTGATCAAAGAATCCCATGGAAGCGATTTCACGAGCAGAACGCTGGAGAGCGTCCTTAGAGAACAAGTCACCCGGTTTCGTACGCAGTTCCCGACGGATCACGTTTTCATAAAGGCGGTCATTCCCCGTAATGCGCACATGGTTCAAGTGTGCCTGCTGCCCCTCATAGATTCGCATTTCCAGGTCAATGCTATCGCCTACAATATTAACTTCGGTAGGCTGGAGGTTATAAAACAGATAACCATGATTCCAGTACAAGTTACCCACTGCATCATCATCCTCACTCAAGCGCTTATTCAACAGTTTCTGGTTATAGACATCCCCTTTCTTCATACCCAGCACAGCATTCAGGTAATCCGTAGTATAGACGGTATTGCCCACCCACGTGATATTCCGGATATAATATTTCTTCCCTTCACTGACCTTAACATATACATTTACATGCTTCGGATCATAATTCCATACACTGTCTTTCAGAATCTGCGCATCACGGAATCCCAATTCATTATATTTATCTATCAGATTCTGCTTGTCCTTCTCCCAATTCTCCTGAGTAAATTTCTTACTCTTCAAGAATGTAGCAAACTTATCCGCCTCATGGGTTTTCTTGAAAACGCCTTTACTCAGAAATCCTCCTTTGATCCGGCCATCAGAAAGATATTTATTACCCTCTATGATAATCTGATGAACCCTGATTTTCTCTTTCTTATCAACGATGACATCCAGGATGACATGATTTGTGCTCGTGGTGTCATTCCGCTCATTAATCGTAATATCCGCATTCTTATAGCCCTTGTCATCAAAATATTTTTTAGCCAGTATCTTGGCACGGTCAATCATATTCGGTGTGATCTGACTTCCCTTAAGAAGTCCGAGTTTCTTTTCCATATCACTCCGTTCACTCTTTTTCAACCCGATATAATTGATCGTAGAGACACGGGGCCGAACTGCCAGGTAGACATGCAGATAAATTTTATCGCCGACCAAGGAATCAGCAGCTATCTGGACCTTAGAAAACAGTCCATGCTTCCAATAGCGTTTTACAGCATCCGTAACTTCATTTCCAGGTACAGTAATCTGTTGACCGACTGTAAGGCCAGAAATACCTGCAAGAACATAGTCCTCATAACCTTCAACGCCAGAAACACTTATTCCACCAATAGTCACTGTACGAGGTGTACCCGCATAGGAAATATCAGGATTGACAATCTTGTCCTGAGCATTTGCGCCCATCGTCAGTCCAAAGATCATGACGAGTAAAAAAAACACCTTCTTTATTGGGTCCATAACAAATATATATATCTTTTTCAAATTCATTCTATCTTTTAGGATGCTCTGAAGAAAATTCATGCTCAGCAACAGGCCGATCCGACACGAGCACCAGGAGACATCCGTCTTCCCTATTTTACTTCTTCAAATCCTTCTTCATCTGCTGAGACCTTTCCTGACTCATCCTTAGGTGACTCAACGATACCCTCATCTTTTACAGTCTGATGATCCTCATTTTCTGTTTTTTCGATTTGGGCTTCTGTTTTACCGAATCTACGCTGTCGTTTCTGATAACTGAGAATAGCCTTATAGAGATTTTGTTCCCTGAAATCAGGCCAATAGGTATCGCAGAAATAAAGTTCGGTATAAGCAATCTGCCAAAGGAGATAATTAGAGACACGCAACTCTCCCCCTGTACGGATCAGCAGATCCGGATCCGGCATAAAATAGGTCTCCAGATTTTTGCTGATCGTATCTTCTGTGACTAACTGGTCAAGTTCTTTATCAGAATATTTACCAAACGATTTTTTTTGCAATTCCCAGACAATATCTTTCACAGCTTTGGTAATCTCCCATCTCGAGCTATAACTTAAAGCCACCACCATCGTCATTCCTCCGTTAGAAGCAGTCGCTTCCATCGTCTCCCAGAGTTTATTCTGAACCTCTACAGGTAATCGGTTCATTTCACCGATGACACGGAAACGAACATTATATTTCATAAAGATATCATCCTTGAGAGCAGACAAGACCAGCCCCATAAGAGCCTGGATCTCTGACGCCGGACGATTCCAGTTTTCCATAGAGAATGTATAAAGCGTAAGATATTTCACTCCTAAGCGGGCACACTCAGCAGTAATCCGGCGAACCGTCTCTACGCCAGCCTGATGTCCGCATGTACGCTCTTTGCCGCGCGCTTCCGCCCAACGTCCATTGCCATCCATGATAATGGCAATATGTCGGGGAATCCGGTTCATATCCAGCTGATTTCTTAAATCATTCTGTTCCATCTCTTCTATCTTTTTCACCCATTTCCATGTGGTCTTGCTGCCCCTCATCCTTCTTCTGACCAGCAACGATCAGTCTCCAGGAAAATGCGCCTCATTCAAAAGGACCACAAGAGCCTAATTAGTAAAGCCCTTTTGGGCATCAGACCAACCTACTCTATTATGGCGTCCTCGCCATATATTGCCTGTTGACTGATCAATGATCCAGAGATTATTGTTTTTATCTGAAGTGAAGGCATACCCTCTGTGCAATGTACCAATCGCACGAGTAAGCTTTTTGGTAACTGTAGAATCCACATGCCAGGTCAGGCCATGGTCATTACTGCTATAAAGTTTCAGGTCACTGCCAAGCGCTTCCATGCCGCTCCCATAAGATGCAGCCAGGAGCTTATCCGGCATTGTCCCCTTTACGTAAACCACACTATAAGATTTCTGATACCAGGCAGTTGGAGCCGTATAAGACCATCCCTGCAATTCTGCCCCCAATGAATACTCGGCGACATTATTCCACACCGCTACATGCTGCAATGTGTTGTCACCCACAAGAGTTACTAAATCCGTACTATCATTCGTCAACGATGGCTGGCAGACACAACTTACGTTTGCGGTAATCAGGCTGTCAACATCCCCGTCCATAGTCTGGTCCAGCCAACTGGCGCCATCATCTTTTGAATACATAAAGCCTGTTGCCGTAGTGCCAAAGAGCTGCATGGAACTTGCCCCCACAAGTGCTGTCAAAGACGGGCACGTCCCCATTTTGTCCCAGGTACGGGCATCCTGAGAACGGTAAATAGCGCCTTGACTTAAAGCATAAAGATAACCCTTCTTGGCTACAATATTATGGTAATCCTCAGCCTGTAAAGAAGCAGACGCCGGGATCTCCGTCCAATTCTTTCCATCAGTTATCGGTGTTGAGAAAATCTTCAAACTATTCCCGTCCTCACCAAAAATATACATATTGTCACCGTTCGCAACAGCTTTCAAACTCGAAAGAGCAGCAATACTGGCATTAGCACCAAGATGATTCAACGGGAAGGAATCCGCAAACTCCTTATGCTCATTGACTTTAAGCGTATAGACTACATAGGCCGACAATTCACTGTTGAAAGCATAAAGATGCCGCGGAACGGAGAGGTCCAGAGAATCTGTACTCTGATAATAGACAATATTCTTCATATCAGAGGATTCTTTTTCCTTCCCCAAACTATCCACTTGCAAGATACCTATAATACCATCATTTTTGCTGGCTATGGTCGTTACGACCTTCTTCATGTTCAAACCTGCGGGAAGAGAATCCGTATTATAAATAAGGTGAGAAGCCTGATCGATATTAAACTTATATTTGGAACAATTTACCGTATCCGGTTTTCCATCAGACATTGTATCCACAAGAGAATTCAATGTTCCTACTGAGAAAGACGTTATGGCTGTATCATGATAATAGGTAACATCCTCATTACCCAGACAAGATGAAAGCATCAAGACGGCCCATAACATGACGACAAAAAATGACAGCGTTTTTTTCATTGCACTCTTTAAAATATTTTTGCTTGCAAATTTACACAGTTTTATTCAGATAAAACGCCTTTTGTGAACTTTATTATATAAATTATGGATTACAGATACGTTTTTTAAGTTTGTTTAGGGAAAGCAGGCCTCTCTCTAGCTGAGACGGAACATTCAAGGCCATTTCTCTACTCCTGCTCCTATACAAAATAACCATGACACGAAGCCCTTCCGGATAAGAATGTTTCTCTATCTGACGGCCCCTGAAATCACCTCCTCATACACGAAACATCCCGTCTCCTCATTACGAAGAAACGGGATGAATATTTAAATGTAAAACTTTACGCAAGTAATTCCATTAGAGTTTTGGACCGGCAGAAACCAAAGCCTTGCCTGATTCGTTACCCTCATACTTCTTAAAGTTCTTGATGAAGCGGGCAGCCAGATCCTTAGCCTTCTTATCCCACTCTGCAGGATCCTGATAAGTATCACGAGGATCAAGAATAGCATCATTAACACCCTCCAGGTGTGTAGGAACGACGAAGTTAAAGTAAGGGATTGTCTTCGTAGGAGCCTTGTCAATCTCATGATCCAAAATACGGTCAATGATACCACGTGTATCGCGGATAGAGATACGCTTGCCGGTTCCGTTCCAGCCAGTGTTGACCAGATAGCATTTAGCACCACTCTTCTGCATGTGACGAACGAGCTCATCAGCATACTTGGTAGGATGCAACTCCAGGAAGGCCTGGCCGAAGCAAGCTGAGAAAGTAGGCGTAGGCTCCGTAATACCACGCTCTGTACCAGCTAATTTAGCAGTAAATCCAGAAAGGAAGTAATACTTAGTCTGCTCATGGTTCAGGATGGAAACAGGAGGCAGCACACCGAAGGCATCAGCACTCAGGAAGATCACCTGTTTAGCAGCTGGTCCATGAGAAACAGGACGGACAATGTTCTTGATGTGATAGATAGGATAAGAGACACGAGTATTCTCCGTTACACTCTTATCATTGAAATCTACCTTACCATTCTTGTCAACCGTTACATTCTCAAGCAGAGCATCACGTGTGATAGCACCATAGATATCAGGTTCTGCGTCCTTATCCAGTCTGAAGACCTTTGCATAACAGCCGCCTTCAAGGTTGAACACCCCGTTGTCATCCCATCCGTGCTCATCATCACCGATCAACTTACGTTTCGGATCTGTAGACAAAGTAGTCTTACCAGTACCGGACAAGCCAAAGAAGATTGCAGTATTCTCACCCTTCATGTCGGTATTGGCAGAGCAGTGCATGGAAGCAATACCCTGTAAAGGCAGGAAATAGTTCTGCATAGAGAACATGCCCTTCTTCATTTCACCACCATACCAGGTGTTGATAATAACTTGCTCCTTGGAAGTTACATTGAACAGGACAGCGGTCTCAGAGTGCAGGCCCAGCTCTTTCCAGTTGGTCACCTTTGCTTTGGAAGCATTATAAACCACGAAGTCCGGTTCCTGATCAAATTCTTCCTCTGATTGAGGACGAATGAACATATTGGTAACAAAATGAGCCTGCCAGGCAACCTCCATGATGAAGCGAACCTTCATACGAGTATCTTTATTAGCACCGCAGAAGCCGTCGACAACATACAATTTCTTGTTAGAAAGTTCTTTCTTTGCGATCTCCTTGACTGCCTTCCAAGTAGACTCTGAAGCACGATGGTTATCATTATGATATTCCTCAGAATCCCACCATACGGTATTATGAGCCTTGGCATCGTCAACGATGAACTTATCCTTAGGCGAACGGCCGGTATAGACACCTGTCATCACATTGATTGCGCCCAACTCCGTCTCCTGACCTTTGTCATAGCCGGTAAGTCCTGGCTTTGTCTCTTCGTTGAATAACACCTCATAAGAAGGATTGTAGAGAACCTCAGGTGTACCTTTGATTCCGTACTTCTCCAATACTGACTTAGTAAATTGTGCCATTTTAAAATTTATTTTTAAAAAGTGAATTATAATCTTCTTAACCGTTTAATAAAAACCAGCGGGACTTTCTGCCCCCAAAAATCCATCACAAAGATAAGAAAAAAGTAGAGAAGCACCAACTTTCTAAAAATAAAATGATAATTTATGAAAGATTTTTAGGTTAAAAATGCTAAAAAAGTACTCTGCCCCTCAAAATTTGTCATTCAGACTTTGCAAATAAAGATACGCCACTTTCATACCTCAAAGTTAAACCCGTACAAAAGTCTCTATTTTCCGGTTCGCCTTACCTAAAAGAACTGATTGGCAGATCCTCCTATATAATAGGTACCAAAGCGGTTGACTAAAGATGAATCTTACAGGATCATCACCTACTCCAACAGGTAATCACTGTTGCTCATTCCCAAACAACACCTACAATTGCCTGTCCCCTATTTTTCTACAGACAATGGGGCTAAAATATTTTCTCCGCCACTTTCATTTTATCAAAAATTCATTTTCAGGTAGAGAAAACTTATGACTGGATTTCTAAAAAGTGTAAAGACTGATGATCATCAGTCACCGTTTTCTATGAAAATCCGAACAGAATAACCAACGAAAAACTTTTATCGATTTATTCCGATAGACAAGAAGATTAATTAGAAAAAAGATGACATTCCCAACCCTCGATCCTGGTATTGATCTGCCAGTAACTATCAAAAAGTTTCATCCTGTAGATAAAAATTCTCATCAGTTTTTAACAGAAGGAATCAAGTTCTCCTAAAATGCATTCACCGGTTTATCAATAAAATAAGCATACAGGACGAAGAAGACAATGGCAATGGCAATTAAGATCAAAAGAGAAGAAAGCCATTTGCCAACTCTTTTATCCCTTGCACACTGCCTCTCGCGTTGGTGAAATGCGTCTCGTGCATCCATCGGTTCGAAAGATTTATTTTTCATTTTCAATTCTCTAATTTATCTTTGATCCCTTCCGGGATTCCTACACTTATTTTTTATTCAACCTAAAAAAAGGACCGTCTCATTGAGATCGCCATCTCAATGACTTTGACAGTCCCTGCATTATTAATGGTTAAATATTAATGCTCTTTTTTATTTCTCACTCAATCTTTTCTTCTGCAATTCAGAGACGATTTTACATCCTTCCCTAAAAATCCAAACTTTGAAAAGGCTCAGATTCAATGCAGTCTCAACGTTGTTAGAATGACACATTCCTCAAACGCTTCCTTTGATCAATAAACTCTTCTCCTATCGTATTCGCCACTCTCTTCGGAGTCACATCTTACAGGTAAAGAAAATATTTAGTTGCAAATGTAATCATTTAGCTTTTAAAAAACAAATTCTATGTATTCCGAGATTGACTTTTAGTTTATTTTAACGGTTTAACTTTGTAAACAAATGCATTCTACATTTTATCTTTTGCTGTATAAAAGACAAAAATGAAAAGAAAAGTCAAAGATAGTAATACTATTTCTACAAGAAGGAAGCTAAATTCAAACAATCAAGCATAAAAAGCATATAAACAAATAGTTTACACATAAAAAGAATAAGCGGTACGACTATCTTCATCCTTAATGTAAGAAAAAGGATATTCTGTTTCTAAACGAAAAGCTTTACTACTGCTTTAATATCTTTCTATCCCCCACGGTTCATTTGAACAAGAGTAACTCATAAAGCCATCCCTTTCTGATCATTTAGGAACAGGGTAATTATATTGATCAAAATAACGGAGCGTATGCGGTGCCGGATACCAGTCATTCTCTACAGAGATACCCAAAGAGAAATTTTTACGATGATAAGTAACCCCTCCACCGATCACATTTGCTCCTGGAGCCCTCATCCCATAGCCCATTGATCCACATACAGGATCATAAGCAAAGGTGTAAGGATTATAATAACCTGAATAAGGCCCATAACTATATCCCCACGGATTGTAAGTTCCATTGGTGCTATGAAGGGACAACTGCCCATATACATAAGCCTCCCAATGAGAATCTATACGATAGTCCAGTATACCATAGAGGCCCGCATCAGCATACTGATCACTCCCCCAATTCAAATGATTGATATATCCACCCGCTCCCAGCCAGAGACGGCCATCTTTCGTAAGAGGAGTCAGGTACAAAGCGTTCATTGTCTGAGAGAAACCGCCGCGGTGAGGCACATTATGCCCGAAGGTTGCAAAAGCTGATGCACCCACATTCACATTCAGGCCCTGATGAAGCCCGTATGCAAAATCATCAATCACCTGCGGTTCTATAGCTTTAGCCATAGAATGATCTGAAAGAGAATTAGGATCATCTGCATTCCGTGCAGAAGGAGCCGACACAGTATCAGCTACCATCTGACGCCAGATTTCTTTCTGCGTCTTTAAATCAGGCCGCTGGGCATATACACTGGCGGCTGACACTACACTTATGATAATCAATAAAAATCTTTTCATTACCCAGCAAAGATAGAGATAAAAAGGAGCAACTCATCCTTCAAGAGTATTAAAAAAGTAGAAATCCACCATTTTTATCTTCTTTTTACTATTTTTTAAGCGATTCTCCACCTCCAAGTTCAAGCAGAAAATGATTTTTTTCGTACCTTTGCGACAATTTAGGGTTTTCTATTCACTGATAAGAATGGATACTCACCTAATATTCCTGGAGCAGGACAAACAAGAGAGGGACGAGAGGATTTATGCCTGTCATCTGACCTTCACAGGCCGTCTCAATTTGTCCGAACCTGCTGCATGATAAATGACTTGCTAACCAACATCAGACAATGGAAATAAAAAATTTAAGTAAAGACAGTTCTATCATCAACCAGTACATGGCTGAAATCCGAGATGCAGAGTATCAAAAGAACCGGTTGTTATTCAGAAATAACATTACCCGTATCGGCGAATGTGAAGCCTATGAGATCTCCAAAGCACTCCATTATGAAGAAAAAGAAGTGACTACACCCTTAGGTATCTCCAGAGTCAGCATTCCCAAAGACCATATCGTCCTGGGAACCATCTTCCGTGCCGGCCTGCCTTTCCATACCGGTTTTCTGAACATTTTTGACCACGCTGAAAACGGTTTTGTCTCTGCTTATCGTGAGTATACGGATAAAGAGCATCACAACGTGGGTATCCATGTAGAATACCTGGCTACGCCAAGCATTGATGATAAAACGCTGATTATCGCTGACCCGATGCTGGCAACCGGTGGGAGCATGGAATTGAGTTATAAGGCTTTTCTAACCAAGGGAATCCCCCGGCGCATTCACATAGCCTGCATCATTGCTACTCCTCAGGGAATTGATCATATCAGGTCCATTTTCCCTGAAGAAAGGACGACCGTCTGGTGTGCTGCCATTGATCCGGGAATGAATGAACACAAGTACATCGTGCCAGGATTCGGGGATGCAGGTGACCTGTGCTATGGTGACAAGATATAACACCAACTTTTGGCGGGAATAAAATTATCAAGGCAAATAAGACCGGATAGTATTTGAAAGAATCGTCTCGTCGGGCATATCTGCATCAGAAGAGACAAAGCGCACCCGTCCCGTTCTGTCCGTAATATAAATACGGGGAATATCCTGAATGGCAAACAAATGGTATACGGTCTGGTCTGATTGCGCAGAATAAGGTATCTGAAAATTCTGCTTCATCCAATAGGCAGCCACATCTTCGGTATTCTGAGCACGACTGATGGCAATGAAATTCACCTGTTGGTTATTTCGATATATTCCATATACATTATTAATGACCGGTAACTCCTGGCGACAGTCCGGACAGTTTGTATTAAAGAAAACGATCACTGCCACCTTGTCTTTCAAAGACTGGTCTGAATAGATCGCTCCCTCAGAAGAGGTTACTGAAAAAGCCGGAAGGCTGTCACCGGTATGAATAATGGAGTCATCCTCACCGGTCATACGTTTTACATCCGTATTGGTACAGGCGACCATCAGGGAACCCATAAAAATTCCTAAGAGTAGAGGCTTCATATCCATTTCATTTATCAGGAGTTATGAGGAATAATAATCATATATTCTAGAACGTAAAAAAGTAGCTTCAACTAATCATAAAGGCAGGATCAGGAACAGTCCGGAACCTGCTTTCATGACTTTCTACAAATCAATTATCGCCAACGGTCACCTGTCTTATATCATCTACCGCTGCATTCTGTAGACGGATCACATAAACACCACTTGACATACCTTCTATTGTCTCTGTACCATTAGCCTTGACCTCAAGACGGCGGACTGGATTCCCCTTTTCATCTGCGATAAAGACAGAGCAAGAACTGGCACTGGCGTTAACAACTTTAATATTCCCATTCTCTGCCGTCACACTGATCAATGCTTCATCATCCGAGAATGCACTACTACTGCCTGACACATCAGACAAGGTGAACCGTCCGGCACTTTCTCCCTTCTCAGCCTTGAATGTATAGGAGCCTCCATTGACGATCTGTTGTTTCTTGCCTGTGAGCAGGTCATTCAGATAGATCTGGTCATTGCTCAAGCCTTTTGACAGGGCAAACTCCAAAGTATAGGATCCATCTGCTATAGGTACGAATCCCACAGCCACACTATTCATGCTCGGAACGGTTGCCACCTGAAGCTTGCTGCTGTCGGATGACGTCACGTAGAGTTGGGCACTGTTCTCATCGCCTATTTTCCGGCCGTCCCAGCCACTGTCAAAACCATACGTCGTACCACTCTTACTAAAGATCCACACCCGGTCCGCTGAATTGTCTCCAACGACATCCATGACCAGTGAAGGCAACTCTATGGCAGATGTCCCTGTGGCGGATTGAGCACGGGTGACAGCACGGGTCGCAATAGTATTGCCGTCTGCATCCGTAATCGTCTGATTCTTCACCAACTTACTATAGTCTATATTTAAATTCGTATTCTTGTCTGCAAGCATCATGAAAGCCTGAGTCGAAGGTATCATGGATGGCAGGGCAGTCGTTGCCCCCTCCGGTGTCTGTCCGGCAAGTTTAAAGGGCACGGCAAGATATTGTCCTCCAGCTACGCCACTGAGATTGACCGTGCTTCCATTCAATTTACGCCATTGATCACGTGTACCCGTATTAAACAGATAGACGGTCTGATCGGTAAGGTCAGTAGTCAAAGCCGTTGCTATAGGAATGGCTGCCGTATAGGAATTTCCTATGAGATTGGCGCCGGAATAGTTGACGCTGGCGGTCCGGGTCAGCGGCACCGTTGAATTGCCTACGTATAAGGTTCCTGGAAAACTGTAGACTCCCGTAGGAAGCTGATGGGTGTCATTTGTAATCTCGTAACCACGGAACGCAGTCAATTGGGTATCTGGACTATAAGGGGCTTTCTGCCACTTGTTGCCGTTAAAAGGCTCCACCCACTGATTCACTGTGACATTACCTGACACAGAAGTGCCCACAGGGAATGTCGCACTGCTTTGTACAGGAATGCCAAAATACTGCCATTGCTTCTTATAGAGTCCGCATTCATCACAATAGTGAGCCTTGCTATAAAACTCGACCATCGCTCCCACATTCTGATTCTTGGTCGGATCAGTAAAGATCAGCGTTCCGTTCGCCGTAGCATTATACGGGTCTGCCTGGACCACGATCGTGCCCGCACTAGTGTTAGCATCTACTACCTTTCCATTAATCTTCAGTTGATTACCCCTTGTAATCACCAGATTCTTATCAGAATTATTAACCAGATCACCAATAATCCTTCCACCACTGCTGCTCTGGTCTACATTATCCAGATTCAGGTCGTTGATGGCTGCGCCTTTCCCATTACCATCATCACCACTATTATTATCCGTAGTAGCAAACTCAACATCCCATCCTTCACCAGGCACGAAGCCGGCAGTCCAGTTCTCCGGAACAGCCCAGTCTGTACCATTCGTTCCATACCAATAGTTGTACCATTTCAAAATAGCACTGCTCTTGTTGTTGTCAGAGTTATTATCATACTTATAGGAAAGATTTGCTGAATTAGTCCACGAACTATGCAACTCATCCGGCGTAACATTGATATTAATGACAGGATAAGCAAACTGTGATTTTAACACATCAGAACGGGTAAACGTATATATATTGTTTGTCACAGCTGCTACCCATCCATTTGAGGCAAGGCCATTCGGTTTACCGGTATAATCGGTAACCGTCAAGCCTGCCGGAATGGTATCCGTGACGACAACGGGGGCATTAACATCTGAGCTCTTATCCACATTACTGACATTGGTCACTTGAATTGAGAATACATTCCCGGTTGTTTTAGCCCTTCCATGATTATCTACACCCTTATCTATTCTCAAGTCCAGGCTCGGATTAAGTACGGTAGTACTTACCGAGGAATAATTATTGGTCCAGTCCACATCCGTGATTCCCGTCGGGGTAGGGTCTATGCCCACGTAATTATTGATAACTCCACCGTCAGGCATCTTCTTTATCGTACCTACTATTGTAAAAGAAGATGTGCTGTTTGCCTGCATGTTCATGGTAGTGCTGAAAGGGTTGGAAAATCCGGAAGTTACGGCTGTCCCGCTCGGGAATCCTGTAGCCCTATTCCCGGAAAAGCCTTGATTATTAAATGTAATGGATTTAATATGAAAGCCATCGTCGGGCAGGATTTTACCTGCATTATCTTTTATTGTATCATTCAGAAGAATACCATTAAGCAAAGCAGGAGTATCATTCGTGATATTGACCGTATAAGTTAAATCATTTCCGATAACCTGACTGGTCTGATCCACACTTTTTTGCACACGGACATTACCAGGCGTGGTAATCAGCACGTTCCGGATCTCATGATAGTTGAAACCTGCACCTGTAGAAGCCGTAAAACCCAACTTTAATTTATCTGGTATAGGTTGCCTCGTTGTATAGCTTAAAAGTTGCGTATACGATCCATTAGGATTAGTCATCCAGTATACGGTAATCTTATATTGAGGGGATCCGGAAGTCCCTGTAGGTACAATAAGGATCTTTACTTTCCTGTAAAAAATCTGGTCATTGGGACGCTGAGCTGTTGTTTGATTATAGTCCATTGAGTTCGGTCCATCTTGAGTAGTAGATGTCTGCAATTGTTTTGACGTTAAATATTTCCACCCACTTGATGCTGACCCCCGAAGTGTAATAGAATTCGGTAATAAGCCATGGACTCCACCATTTCTTTGTTCCGTATTATTAGCAAAATTTCCGAATTCATCAATACCTATACCTAAATAAGCACCAGGCATACCATTCGATGGGGCATTCAGATTGGCATATCCTAGTGAGCCACCCCATCCTCCAATCTGAAAGGGTACACTGGCATCCGTCAAGAAGACGCAAATTCCGTCAGCACCATTGTAAAAATCTGCCTGGTTTCGCCATGATTTATATTCAAACTCTATGACCACACCTAGCGTAGAGGGAAACGACTTGTCTATATAAGCATATCCAGCCCTGCCCTTCTGGGCCTCTGTAAGCCGCAGCCATCCTTGGTTAACAGGATCTCCTGAGCCATAGTTGTTCCCAGACGTCAAATAAGCATTTGACTCCCCAGAGCCATTTCCACCTATCTTAATATTACTCCCCACAGAACTGCCTCTGAAGTTTTCTGTGATCGTAAATTGAGCCATCACGTGAAACGCCAAAAAGAACGAACCAACCAATAAGAGCGTTCTTTTAATTAAAACACTTCGTTGTAACGATTTCATAAAGCCTCCCTTTTTATTATCTAAGAAAGTATATTAGTTGACGGTTAAAGTTCTCATATCGTTGACCGTAGCATTCTGGAGGCGGACTATATAAGTCCCCTGTCCGACATCCCCTGTCACGGCCTCACCACCAGCCTTCACTTCAAGGCGCTTGAGAAGTCTATCTTTCGCCGTTGAGATGAACACTGAGCAGGAACTGGCACTGCCATTTGTCACCTTGATCTTTCCATCATCTGTTGCCGTCACACTGATCAATGCTTCGTCATCAGAGAATGAACCACTGCCCGACGTATCAGAAAGGGTAAACCGTGCGGCACTTTCTCCTTCTCAGCCTTGAATGTATAGGAGCCTCCATTGACGATCTGTTGTTTCTTGCCCGTGAGCAGATCATTCAGATAGATCTGGTCATCGCTCAGGCCCCCTGACAGGGCAAACTCCAAAGTATAGGATCCATCTGCTATAGGTACGAATCCCACAGCTACCTTATTCATGCTCGGGACGGTTGCCACCTGAAGCTTGCTGCTGTCGGATGACGACACGTAGAGTTGGACACTGCTTGCATCGCCTATTTTCCGGCCGTCCCAGCCGTTGTCAAAGCCATACGTCGTTCCGCTCTTGCGGAAAAGCCACACCCGGTCAGCTGAATTGCCTCCGATGACATCCATGACCAGAGCCGGCAATGAAGCAACCGCTGCTGAAGAGTTGCCGGACTGCCTTGAAGTGCCGGAAACGGATGAAGCAACTGCACGTGTTGCAATAGTGTTGCCGGATGCATCCGTAATCGGCTCATTCTTCACCAGTTTGCTATAGTCTATATTCAGGTTCGTTGCCTTATCGGCAAGAACCATAAAAGCCTGGGACGATGGTATCATGGAGGGCAGGGCCGTCGATGATCCCGAAGGGACCTGACCGGCAAGATTAAAGGGCACTGCCAGATACTGGCCTCCCGCCACGCCGCTGAGGTTGACCGTGCTCCCGTCCAGTTTACGCCACTCGTCACGAGTGCCCGTGTTGAATAAATAAACTTCTTCTTCCTGACCCGTATCATCAAAGGACAAGGCCGTGGCTATTGGAATGGCTGCCGTATAGGAATTTCCTATGAGATTGGCACCGGAATAGTTGACGCTGCCCGTACGGGTCAGTGGGACCGTCGCGTTGCCTACATATAAGGTACCCGGAAAACTGTAGACGCCCGTGGGAAGGGTCATAGAACTGTTGGTCAGTTCATACCCCCTGAACGCCGTCAATTGGGTGTCCGGACTATAGGGGGCCTTCTGCCACTTGTCGCCGTTAAAAGGCTCCACCCACTGGTTCACCGTTTCCTCGCCGTCTACGTCACCAACAGGGAACGAAGCGCTGCTTTGCACGGGAATGCCAAAGTACTGCCATTGCTTCTTGTACAGTCCGCATTCATCACAGTAGTGAGCCTTGCTATAAAACTCGACCGTCGCCCCCACATTCTGATTCTTGGTCGGATCAGTGAAGAGCAACGTTCCGTTTGCCGTAGCATTATACGGGTCTGCCTGGACTACGATCGTGCCCTTATCCGCATTGTCGTCCGTCACTGTCCCGTCTATGGTCAGCTGGTTGCCTTTTGTGATCACCAGGTTCATATCGGAGTTGTTGATCAGATTACCGATCACACGGCCCCCAGTATTCTCTTGTTCCACATCATCAAGATACAAATCAGCTACTGCAGGTCCCTTACCATTACCGTTACCCGTAGGACCGTTATTCGCCTCTGTAGCAAATTCAACATCTTCTTCGGATTCAGGGACCACACCTAATGTCCAATTAGAAGGCAGCCGCCATTCATTGGGAGAGCCTGTTGTTCCTCCATACCAATAATTAATGCAAGGTGTGATTGTCAGTCCGGATCCACTACCACTCATAGCAGTTGCACCTATAACACTTTGAGTAACAACTACCGTATTTGATGAAGTTTTATTCCAGGATATATTATTAAAATAATTGCCATTAAATAGTTCAAGCTCTTCAAGTGGGCCGCCACTTGTTCTGCTGCCATAAATTTTAACCGTACCTTCAGGGCTGATGTCTACCTGGATGATCGGATGGATGGAATCACCCGTAAGCGTCCAGATATTTGGCACTGCGCCAACTCCCCAATATCCCTGATCAGATTTGAACCTTATATTTGGCTGGAGATAGTAACCGGATTGTTTTTGAAATTGTAATTCTTGAGCCGCAAGGTTTACCTCATTAATTTTCATGTTAAAAGAGTTATCCAAGATATATATCTTCAATACAAATCCATAATCAGTCCCGGGCTCATTAAAATTAGTTGTTATAATATTGCCATCATTTGTATATCCATTCTTGTAGCTCCAACTGAAGTCTTTCCCGCTGACAGATTTTGTACAAACAGAGATTCCAAGATATAACGTGGCGGTTGCCGTTGTATTTGTACCCTTTATTTCCACGGTATAAGGATAATAATCCAATCCGCTGAAATTCTTAGCAGGAGTATAAGTATAACTACCATCAGCATTCAGCACTAAAGTCCCTCCATTAGACGTTTTGAAAGTTCCAGTAGTAGTAACCTGAAGGGTCTGTGAAGACGTACCATTCTGTATATAGTCATTTGTCAGCACATTACCTGAAAGTGGTTGATTTTTTTCATCTATACTATTAAAGTCATTCGTGGCAATAATAGTCTGTGCATGAATCTTGAGGCTTGTCGTGAAACTGAAAAATATGACTAGGGCAATAAATAAGATCCGAAAGAATTTAGTTTTCATCTTTTATCCGGTTATTGTATGGTCCAGCCCTTAACAGCAAGTGACGTCTTCATCGCTTCAGTCAACGTCTTGTCAGAGATCCACAAGTTCCCTTTTGTCACTTCCTTGAGCATCGCCGTGAGTTTAGTAATTTCACTTTCAGGGAACGGATTTCCATAGATCCATAACCTGTTCAGGTTCACGTTTTTGGAAACATCCAGTGAGGTAAGGTCATTATGATAACAGATCAAACGTTCCAATGAGAGATTTCTGGAAACATCCAGCATAGTCAGTTGATTTCCCGAGCAATCAAGTGCTGCGAGATCAGTATTGGCTGACACATCCAACGAGGTCAACTGATTGCTATAGCACCAGAGTGAGACCAATGCCGTATTGGCAGAGACATCCAGGGTCTTTATCTTATTACCTGAGCAGTCGAATCTCTGTAAGGCTGTATTCTTGGATACATCTATGCCAGTCAATTCGTTTTGAGGGCAATTAAAAGTTGTAAGATATGGATTATCCGTGACATCTACATTCGATAGTTGATCAGATGCACACCCTAAGTAAGTAATGTCCCCATGGATCGTAATTTCCCGGATGCCGGCAGGGAGTTGATAGTCAGTATAGGCATTGTATGATTTGACATCCTCAGAACCGTCAGCAGCCCTTATGCCGTCTCCATTCAAGTCTATCCACACTCCCGTACGGTTGGCAGCAAGGGCATCCACGGAAAGACTGATTTTCCCATCCTCTCTTGTGGTAGTCAATTTGATTACGGATTGATTGGTCTGGTCCGTATTTACCAAGGACTTCAATGTCTCAGTGTTCTCATCGGAACACCCTGCCAGAGCAGACACCATACCGACAAGGCCTATGATATATAAGAATTTGTATTTCATTTGACACTCATTTTTCCATTCCATCAAATATTGACATCATATCTGTACCAGGTATTCCGGACAATGTGATCAGGCAGGAACAACTTATACAGTTCGGGGCCGAACTCCGGCGGAGGCAACGGACCGTCATCCACACGAGGCAGTTCTATATCTATCTCTGAACCGGCAGCATCCGTTTCATTGATATAGGTAACTACTCTCAGTGTATTCACTTTTCCGTCCGTCGTCAGCGTATACCCCGCTCCCGTATCCGGAACCGGTGAAGCATTCAAGGAAGATCCCCATGGAGTCCAGTCGGTAGTATTCGGCCAGTCATTGGAGGAGCTGCTCACCGGATCCGAAGTTTTCGTGTCAGGTTTCAGCACATACGTATCCTTGTCAAAATCGACATAACGGTATTTATATTCTTCTATACTGCTACCGGTAACCGTCGGGACAACCTGAAAACCGGAACTCAGGGTCACGTCCAACTCTACTTTTGCAAGAGTACGGATCAGCGGGACATTATCAAGATGATAGTCTGCGATAAAATCATGACTGGCATGTCCAGCCATCAATATCGGAGCATCCAGAGCAGAAGACCAGGGCATGGCGGTCTGACGGAAGACCGACTGTAAGTCACCGGCTGTCGTCACACCATCCAAAGCCGTTTTCAAATCTGCACAGTTTGCTACTACATACACATCACGTGTGCCCACCTCTGCCTGAGTAAGGTTCAGGACCACCTTGTTGTCAGTGGTACTCCATGTACCATCACTAAAACTGGCAGCGTCGATATAGTATTTGATCAACTGTTGTGACCCTGTAGTAGGAAAGAGGAACACATAAAGATTGTTGATTTCCTTCTCAGCATCACTTCCTGCATCAGTGCCTGCGCGTGTTACCACATCTGCAGACGAAGAGTTGCTTCCTGTCGTGTTCAGGGTATAACCTGACACAGAAAATGAAAGTTCTATCTTTTTCCCATCATTGGAACCCGTTTCTGTCCCCTGTTCGTCTGAAGAGGAACAGGCACCGAGCAACAGTCCGCAAAAGAGTATTATCATCCATTTATCTATTCTCATGATTATTCCTTATTTGGTGAAAGTCTTTACCGTTTCTCCGTTGAGGACCACCTGCAAGTAATCCCCTGATACCGGTTCAGCGTTCAGGCTAAAAGAAGCAGAAGCGCCGCTGTTCACGTCCGTAAAAGTTTTTGTAGTCGTGCCGTCACTGAAAGTTGTGCCGTTTAGAGTATTCAAAGTGACGGAAAATGGCGGACATTCCTGAAATGTATTTTTGATTGTCACCGTGGTCCCATCTACTTCCACATTATATCCATAACCCATATACAAAGACTTGTCATCCTTATTCCAGTCGTTCACGGTATAAAGAATCTCCACTTTTTGCAGATTATTGATAGTGAAGCGATAATCGTGATTACGGTAAATCGTATAATCCGGTGTATAGCCACTTTCCGCACCCGTAGCCTTCTTCAGATAATCGGTGGTAATATCAGTATTATCAGTGATAATGGGTATATCATAAGTCTTGCCTTCAGTTGTCTCAACCGTAAAATAATTGACAGGCTGATTCATCCCCGAAGTACTCCATGTCGCCGAAGAGATGATTGCCTCAGGCATATAACAGATGAACGTGTGATCATCCACTTTTTTCAAGGACATGCCATCAGTAAAATAAGAGGACGGAGCCGTCACCGAAGGATTCAACAGGCAGAACTGGCGGTTTGCATTGTGAAAGTATACATCCTTGACGCCCACTTCACCGGAAGTACCATTAAGAGGGAAATCTACTTCCAACTTTGCCGTCACCCGGATCAACTTCACCTTATCTTCACCATTCGGATAGAACGGGAGAGGCTGATAAATATTTCCACCAGTTGTAATCGTCTGGTTCAGATAGACCCTGGACATAGGGAATCCCTTATCCAGGGTTGCTCCCTGATACAGATCTGCATCCAGGTCACGAAGGGTATTCATATAAGAAGATTTCAGGTCATCTTCTTTCGTAATGCTTCCCAGTGTCGTCTTCATATCCGGCATGTTAGCTATAAAATAGAAATCCCGCTGACCGGGAATCAACTTTATAACGAAAGTGTTGCTGCCAGTCATGGGAATGTCTGATTCATAATACTCCGCCACCTTAGCACCGGTAGAGGAGTCAAATACCAGCATCGCCAGATCATGGACCCGGTCCTCGTATTCTGTGTTGTCCGTATTGATCGTACCGTCACTCGTGTTAGCTGTCGCACGAGTCACGGACAGATATACACTCGAAGGATCGCTGACTGTTCCACTGTCCTGGGATTCCGAACACCCGGAAAACAGGAACAGTGTTACGGCCAGTGCGCTATACAGATTTATTATTTTCTTCATCATCATTCGTAAAAAGGAATACCTGGCTACATGCCCAGTTGCGTATTATAACTATGGACCAACCAGTTGTTTACCAATATATCACACGAGAAATGGGAAGCACAGCAATCCTTCAGCACGAACCGGATCACAAAATCGTGCTGGCATTCCATGTTGATATTGGTCTGCTGCTCATAAAGCAGCAGGATACTGCCGATAAGATCCCCGCTGAATAAGGTCTTATTTCCAGACGGATAGGTCAGCGTAAGGGTATTATTATGCCCGGTCTTCAAATCCATCATGGCAAAATTCCAGCTTACTGAGTTATCGGTATACTGTGTGTTCAGCGCCGGATAATTCAAGACATCCGCATCCAGTGGCATACTGCCATCAATATTCAAAGTTCCGTCTGCCGAAGTGACACCGATCTTGAAATCCTTCGGAGTTATATGGTCTTCCAGGACCGTCTCGTCTAGATCAACCTTTACTGTCACCCGGTTGGTCAGCTCTTTCAGATTGACAGAAGTATATTTATACACCGATCCTTCTTTATCCGGATCCGGCAGATAGACCACCGGACTCTCACCCTGCCAGAGCCTTGTCCCGCTCAAATCCGGAGCCACTCCCGATGCTGCTTTCAATGTGAGCATCACGTCCGTTTTAGTCGTGGTGCCATCGACAAACTTACCCGTGGTGAACTGGTCGTTTGCTCCTGCCCAGGCTATGAAGGTATAGTTACCGTTGGATACCGGCATATAGACTTCATAATTCCGGTCTAGATTAACATTTGTTTTCGTAACCGAAGTGACCAACTTATCATTTTTGTCGAACGCAAATACCGTGAGCGAAGGTACGCTCCCGATGAATGTTGAATCCGACGCACAAGGTGTCTTTGAATAAAACTTCACATATACACCTTGGGGGCAATGCTTCAAATCATCATAGATAAAGGAGTCACAGCTCCATAGCATTGTTCCCAACGCGAATAGCGTCATCAACAGCTTGTAAGGTAAAATCTTCATTCGTTGCATTCTTTTAAAATTTTTCTTGGTCAATAATGAAAACAAGAACGGGACTGTCTTACCTTTAAGATACCTGCCCAAAAAGTAAAGGCAGTCCCACTTCTTTAATGTTCTGTTTTTTCTTTCAAAATATTGATTACTCCTAAAATCAAATACCCAGACTTATACCGTATGAATGTACATTCCAGGGTAACACAGTAACGTCAACACTCATCCACGTCTCAGGTGTAGTCAACGGATCTGTCGGATCAATCGGGTTTGTAGGTTCACCCGGATTATTCGGATCATTAGGATCATCATTAGCTGGTTTTGGATCAGGATTGGTAGGATTTGAAGAATTCGGGTTTTCTGGATACAGTGGATTCCAATTAGTTCCGATAGTCTTGAAACCAGTGATATGAATATGATAAATATTATTACGCAATACCGGAGAATTCAGCCATCCGGGAATCTGATCAGGATTTACCCATGCGTAATACAACACCTTGCCACCTACATATTTAGCCACAGTCTGTCCGGATACACCAGATGTAGATGGATTCACCGCATTAGCTGCTGTTGTATAATATTTCCCATTCGCACCGAGATAGAAAGTACCATCAGCATTTGGTGTACCGCCGTCAGCAAAAGCAGCAGGAGTAAATTTAGCTCTAATCAGCACATAAGGTGTATTTCCTTTACGATAACCTGTTGTGGTTACATCTGACCCATAAGTATGAGTTGTCGGCAGGATAAACTTGCCGTTAAGAACACTTAAATCTCCGATTCCGGCTGCAGTTGGATCTTTGTAAGCATCCATAGTTGGAACCGTTGTTCCACCGAATTCAGGAGCGGCTTTATAGCTTTCGAACAGACCAGAATAGTCGTATCCATTTTTTGCAGTACTGATATAATCCGCATCAGTTGAAGGCACCGAGTTGTATTGAGGTGTAGTAAACCCTGTATTCTGCTGAACATATAGTGAATTCTCACCCTGTGCCAGTACCCATGTAATGTTGCTAATTACTCCGATTCTTGATCCAGCGGTAGCAGAAGTAGGATCTGACGTTACCGCATACGTAAGACTGTCAGTGGTAACCATAACCCGTCCAACAGCTCTCTGAACACTTACAGTAGCCCTGTTTTGAGGAGTAGTTTCAGTTAAAGTTTGAGCCTCCGTAATACCGGATACCACGTTAATGGTTACATCAGATGCATTAGTCATCGCAATCACATCACTATCTTTTTTATTAGTAGTCGCAAGCTTCGAAGCTGAAGTGCTGACAGTCGTTGAAGTTCCACTATTGCTCAAGAATAATGCAGAAGTTTTATAGACATCCGCAAAAGTTGATGCAGTTGCGTTAGATAATGCCGTCTTAATCTTATCATTTGTATTAATAACAACATATACTGATTTGTTCCCAGTTGTAGTCTTGATAGCTGTTTTTGGCTTTAATACAATATTATTATTGTTATCTTTCGTTACTGAATAGCCGTCATTAGTAGATCCGCCGACTGTAAAAGGATAGTCCGTAACACTTGTACCATCATCTAAATAGATATCAACCGTCTTGATTTCATCTTTTCCTACCCATTGGCCAATATAGTTATAGTCTTGATTAGAGTTTGTAGCACGCGTAGAGCTGCTCGAAGGCATAGTGAGACTGATAGCTACATAAGTATCACCCTTTTCCTTTGCTGTTGACGACGAAAGACTGTCATCACTGCTGCAGGATGTCAGGCCCAGCCCTATCGCCAAGGCACCCAGCAAAAAAACACTTTTTAATTTTTTCATAACTTGAAAATTAAATTTGAATAATAAATTTCTGAATAGTAATATATTTATTATTGATTTCTCTCTTTTCCTAATTCCTCCAGGTTATAGGATACATTCTCATCTCCGGCTGTTGCCGCTTTATCGAAGTATTCCTTAGCCTTTGTAAAATCACCTTTCCTGGCATAGGCCACACCGAAATCATTCCAGGTCTTCGGATCGGATTCGATTTTCGACAGCCGTTCCAACGCGGCATTCACATTGCCTCCTTCGATATCAGCAGATGCTGAATTGATGATTGAAATGCTATTGTCGGGATACAGACGTGCAGAGATGTCGAACACATCCTTGAATTCCTTGCTGCCGGCAGGATAGCTACGGGCTACCATATACATTTCGTTGAGACTCAACAATTTCGGATTGGTCTTGATGATTTCACGGGCCTCTTCCACGCTGAACGGACGGACATTATATATAATGGTGTATTCCGTCCGGCGAAGGGCCGGGTAGAAATCATCCAGCAGGGTACGGTAAGTACTGCCTCCTGAAAGCTTTTTCAGCCGTGCATCACGTGCATCCGGATTTCCAATATGGTCAATGATGTCCAATACGGCCTGCTTGTCAGCTAAAGAGGAAGTATCTACGGCCTCGCGCAAACCGTTCCAGTCCTCCCCGTAGCTCTTTATGTTCAATCTGTTCCGGAGAATGCCGAATTGGGCATTCAAGTAAGTGGCAAAGGATTCAGCCCGGTTTTTCGCCAGCATGCGGTTATGAGCCACAGATGCTTCCGGAGAGGCGTATCCGGCGATGTCAATCTTCCGGATGATAAAATCAGAGTTGTTCCGGATCTCATTGATGATCCGGTCGACTTCGTCCAGTTTCCGGGCATTGTCTTTATAGTCCCTATGAAGGTCATAGCGATCCACCACATAATTGAAAGTGGCGGAATGGCGGTCACTGCGGGTCTTCACTTCTGCCTGCGGCATTATGTAAGTGAGTTGGTAAGCCGGGATATAGTCTCCGGGCAGGATACGGGGATTCAAAGAATCTACAAGTCCCGATCTGCTGGTGCAGTCGGCACAGCCTTTGACCTGTTCATTCAGGACCAGGGCTGCATTTTTCATCCAGTCTGCAGCTGGTACCGTCGTCCGATAGACTATCTCCTGTCTCTTGTTATTGTCTCTGCGGACAACAGCGTACGGGGCCTCCTCAGTATTCAGATCCAGCGGATGATGGAAATACTGTTTGCGCCGGAGAATCTTGGAACGCCTGTTTCCGGCAAGCACCACCGGAGCCAGTTGCAGAGCAGTCTCGTCACGGTTTGATTTTATGACTGGAGTAAGGATGACCATGTCATTGGATTTAATATCGAGGCCGTCTACAATAATATTCATAGCAACTGCTACATTGCCATCCTGACGGTCAGCCTTCAGATTCTCGGTTTTTACGCCCTGTAAATAGTCAGGCTGTGCCTGGATACGCGTTGACACCGTCATGCAGGCAAGTAAAGTAAGTAAGATATATTTTGCTTTCATCCTATTCAGATTATTTTAAGAAATAAACTAATGAAATTCCGAGTTTGGTCACACCCCAGTAATTATAATTACCCTCTTTTAATTTTTGTCCACAATCCGAGCAAGGGTATTTACTATAATGGATACGGGCATAACCCGCACCTATATTACCTTCCAGGTTCCAATGCTTGCTCATGACCCACTGGTAGCCATAGCTGACGCCAGCCCCGTAGAACCAACCTTCATAACGATTATGCTTGAGTGCTTTAAAAGAAATAGGAAAATCCCAGTCTGAGACATTAAACTGTCCGCCGTGAGCATGTATTCCAAAGAAACTCCCGTTAAATTTTTCACAGAGCCAGTAACAGGCCTCCGGCTGCACCATCCAGTGCTTGATTTTCTTGTTATTACTGAAAGTCCAGGGATTAAGGTTACCGGAAACATCCAGCGTCCACTTTTTAGACAGGCCAGCTTCAACGCCAATGTTACCCGTAGTAGTAGCATCATAAAGCAGATTCGTTTTTACAGCCAATTCCTGTGCGGTTACACCCGTTGTCAAGAGGAATCCCCCTAAGACAAGCAGAATAAGTCTTTTCATATTAATTCACAAGTTTATTTCATATATAATCATTCCGAAAATCAACGTCTCTAATCTACTATAGCTTTTTCGCATTTGTACTCATTATCAAGTATAAACTGCGCATTCCTGCATCTCTCGCTCGTTGTGATTCAGACTATTGTATCATAAAAACACCTGAATCCGCATTCACTTGCCGGTCTTCGCTTTACAAAACATTTTCTTCAGGCAAGATTCTCAGATCATTACGTCAAGATTTTCTATTACTCTCTTTTTTCATCACCATCACCCTGAGAAATTCTCATTTACCATCTCACGATCGTATTTTAACCTTAAATCAATTTTAAAGTAAGTACAAATTTCGAGATAAGCCACAACAAATCTGATCTATCGATGTCATTTTTACAATCATCAACATCTCAGTACTTTTCATACGTGCTTTTTTGTCATTTTGAATATTAGAAAACACCAATTGAATTCTTCTTTATAAGAAGGACTCGTATTCGAGTATTTTCCTGTCTCTAAAAAGTTTCTCCAAAGACAGTACGCATCTCTCATTTCTCTGACTGAACGGAAATCCACGAAGGCATAAAATGTTGCCCACTACTCTCCATTGATATCAACACTTCACTTTTCTCACTCCTAAATTCTCTTTCATCTACCTTTCATTCTTCTTCTTAATTTTGTTTTGTCATCTCACCTAAAATCCGTATATTTGTAAAGTAAGCTAACGGTGCAGGTAAGTGATTACCCGCAAAGATAAACAATTTGTTTTAATAAAAAAACTTTAAGTGTACTTTTTATTCACTTTTAGTGTATTTTAACTTTGTGGTTATGGAAAAGGATAAAATGCTTGAAAGCCTGATTAATTACTATTCGCATGGCAATAAAGCACGATTTGCAGCTAAATTAGGAATATCTCCACAAGCATTGAGCATGTGGATCAACAGAAAATCATTCGATTCAGAGCTTATATACACAAAATGTGAAAACATTTCGGCTCAATGGTTATTATCAGGAAAAGGGAACATGATTTCCCTTCAACCAGCAATCCGGCCCATCAACAATGAGGATAAAAACTTTTATCAAGAACAAATCAAACATTTAATGACTCAGATTCAAAATCTAGCGGATAAGAATTCAGAGTTGGAAAAAATGCTATTGGAATGTTTGAAAAAAGGCATTCAATCTGTAGAAACTCCAAAAAGCAAAAATGTAGGATAATTAAAATGTACAATCCAAAAGCCGAATAGCCATTGATCTCTTCGGTCAGACCTCCTTCTATGCCTGAAAAACAGACCCTCCCCTATAATTTCATTGAAGAATTGCAAAATTAAAGCTACCGCCATAGTCCCTGACTTTCACGATCACAATCAGTTTTCGCTGAAGAGTGCATTGCACACTGCCGTATCATTCATAGAAAAAAACGCTATGGTGCATCGGGATAATCTGTATGGTACATTGGGAGGATCTCTATGGTACATCGGGATGGCCTCTATGGTGCATCGAGTTCAACAATGAACATCTCCGTGACGTACAGACATAAAGCAGATGATAAGCAGTTGTAACCTGCCATCACCCCTAAAGGAAGAATAATAAAAAAAATCAGCAGGAAGAAAAAGTCTTTCCCGCTGATTCCAAATTTGATAAATAAAAACACCTACCTGGATACCGTATCGGCAAACTTCATGGCTTCCGTCCACCAATCATCCGTAGCCTGAGGAACCCCAGGACTATTGTCACCGTACCAGGGCATAAACCAGGACCAATGGCCACCGGCATTCCATACATCGGAAATGTTGGCGATGGCACCACATTCACTCAGAGTCATCATCTTATGCAGATAAGTATACTGCATGTTATTGAACCGAGCAGCGATCACGGAGGCATCGCTCTCATTATAAATATCCGCTCCTACAAAGTCCACGTACCCGTCACCGGGGTACCAGTCGGCGCAGTTCTCGTCTCCTGTCCATACCCACAGCAGATTATTGACACCAGCATTCTTCATATAATCAAACATATACTGCCAGAGCGCCTTATACTGGGCAGCCCCTGCAGTCCCCCACCAGAACCAGGCACTGCCCCCTGACGGGATATTTCCGGCAGCTTCGTGAAGAGGACGCCAGAGCACGGGGATCCCGGCGTTCTGGAGGTCCTTCAAATGGGCAGCCACCCGGGCCAGGTCCTGATTCATGATCTTATTCTCCAGCGTTCCGCTTTTCAGGATACTGTCACAGGAAAAACTGGTACCATCAGGACGATAGGAATAGTCATCCTTACCCTTCTTGACAAGGAACACACGAGTGACGGTATAGTCATGTCCCGTGATGATAACGCCCTTCTGAATATCAGCAGCCGAGGTGGCGTCAAGTGTCAGTTCCAAAGAGTTGACATCATTGACCTCATTTCCAAATTTACCATTCGACTGATCAATATTGAAATAATCATAGGAATTGTCATCAGCGTCCTTGACGCCAGACCAGTTGGCATCTTTGATAGAAGCCTGGGCTCCACTCTTTACATCCTTGAACTCCACTACCAGTTTGTCACCAGCAGCAGCAGCCGCCAGGGCAGAGAGCGCCCTTCGATCATCCGCATTCCCCCCGGGAGTGATCTGAAGGTAAGCACCCCAATTACTCGTCATCACCTGATCCTGTGCAGCCAAAGGAGTGTTCGGAACATTCCAGTGCCATGAGATCGTAGCCATACCCCCCGCATCGGCATACTCCTTGACCGGAGTAATATCATCATAGTTGATCCAGTTCTCACCGGAATTTGCCAGATGGATAAAATCATAACCCGCAATAGCCGGATATTTGCCAGTAACCGCATCCACATGGTCAGCAGGCGTATGGTTCCAGTCGACGTTAGCCATCATCCCAGAATAGATCTGATTTCCATACGATTTAAATAGACGGTCATACAAAGCCTTCGCATCTGCGTTTACGGCATCATTCGCCGGAGTAGCAGCGACAGCCACCGTCACCCCCGTCCATTTCACCGAGACCGCAGGCACCGGCATTTTATTAGGCCCGGTAATCAAGCCTGCAGGGACCTCGAGATCATAAGTATCCGTGCCCGAGGGAAACTGGGCCTGGATGTGAAGGACAGAGTCAGACCCGATCACTTCAGCCGAAGTGACCGCCTTCCCGTTCAGGGTGATCTGGCCGGCATCACCAGAATAGAAGAATATATTCTTATTGAACCCCAGGGCAATATCCTTAGTTCCGGGACGCTCCACCGTTTTCTGGTCCGGGGAGACCGTCTTGAGAACGGGTGCCGTCGTGTCCGCAATAGGAATGTCCACATCATTACTGCAGCCGGCAAAGGCCAGAGCTGCAATAAAGGCAATCAACAAACGTGATATTTTCATAATTGACAAAACTTAAATATTAAGGTAAAATGGTGATTTTATTGACCGTTACGCCACCATCACCCTGAATGATCGTAAAGTAATTCGACCAGCCATCCTGGACGTTCCAGGCCTTAAGCATAGCTGCGGTGATGGTGATCGCCACCTTCTGATTGTTTCCTATAGGAGCAGCACCATCTGTCAGCGTAGAACTAGCATCTGCCTTTACCTCTCCGTATGAGTTCCAGCCAGCATCATTAAACTGCAGGTCAAACCAGGCAGGCGCATCGTAGTAGACCATCATCTTGGAGACCCCCGGGACGATCGTCAGCTTCGAGAGATCCGTAGGTGTAGTACGGTCCAGATGAATTCTCGGATCACCCCATCCTGAGATTGTCGTCGGCGTATCGAACACCATATATTCAGGACTGGTTACAGCTACCTGCACATTCGAAGTCTCCAGGTTACCGTCCTTGTTGATAAACTTGATCGTATAGGTCCCGTAAGGAATATCTGCCGGGATTTTCACCTGTGCCGATCCAGCGGCAGCCTTCTCCGTCACCAAGCCATAATCGCCCAGGAAGAATTCCCCGGCCTCATCAAGATGAGCACCGGTAATCGTCAGCATCCCGCCCGGATTTGCCGTCGCACCCGCGCCGGTCACTGTAGGAACAAGCGGCTCGGTGACCGTTATGACAGGAGTCTCCAGAGAAGTGCCATTCTTCAGATTAAGGGTCATCTTCCCGCTTAAAGCCCCGGAGGGAACGAGCACCTGGAAAGAAGTTGCCGATTGCTGAGAGATCGCCGTCGGAACGGCCATTCCCGTAAACGTCACCTGGTCCACGAGATCCAGATCCGTTCCATTGACCGTCAGTGTCGTCCCCTGAGGCACAGATGCAGGAACAAAACTGCTCACCGTTGGTGCAACCAGCGAATAAGCCACCGTCACCTTAAAACCATTGGACTGGACAAGTGTAATATCACCAGCTTGTGCCGTAGAAGGAACCGTAAAGGTAACCGAATTTGCCGTCACCCCACCTGGCGAGACCATATCGGAATGAGGGAAGGTCGCGCCAGTTACATTAATAAGGTTCTTGCCGGTGATGGTCAGCACAGCTCCGTTCTTGACCGGATCAGGACTGACTTTGAGATCTGACGGATTCAAAGGCTCTATCTTCCCGGCATCCACGCTGACACCCGATTTGGCCACCAGGGTGACCTCTCCGGAAGGGGCATTTACCGGAACGGTAACCGTCATGCTTGCCGCATCCTTCGCCACACTGAAATCCGTTGTTGCTACCCCGCCGACCGTCACACTCTTCACCCAGTCGAGATGAGTACCATTAATGGTCAACTTAGAACCCGGGAGGATCGTGGTCGGAGACAATCCGGTCACCGTCGGCAGGTTCACGACAAGGTCTTTCTGACTGTATATCCATTGCGGCAGATCACCTTTCTCATCACTCAGGATGACCGGTCCGGACTGAGCCGTCTCTGGGACGGCGATCTGGATCTCATTCCGGGAATGAACAATGAAAGCGCTGTCACCTATACTGATGTTGTTTGAGAAGATGACCGCATGGATAAGGTTCAGATACTCACCCTTGATCGTAATGACATCACCCGGATTCACTGTTTCCGGCGAAATACTGGCAATGCTGATCGGCTCAGAATAGGTCAGTTGGGTCTTGGAAATCTGCTTGGTTCCGTCCTTGAAAGTCAGCGTCACATAACCGACCTCAGCATTCTGGGGCACGGTCACATCTACTTCCTTGTCACTGACGTGTTTCAGATCAGTCACATCCCCCGATCCGGGAATGGTGATCTTCACGACATCGTTCATGTTTGAACCCAGGAATCGGAGTTGTCCTCCACGGGCCACCGGGTTAGGACCATAAACATTCATTTTAGTCCCGGTATACTGGTCTGTATTGAGGTCATCATGACTGCAGGAGGCAAAGGTCAATCCCGCCAAAGCGATGGCCACAAAGATAAGTAAGGTCTTTATTCTATTAATTTTCATAAAGTTCAGATTTTTATGATTCTTTTCTCTCCCTCGATTAATTCAGAGGAATGACACGGATATTATCCAGCCGGATAATCGGTTTGCAGTCGGTACCATTGATTCCTCCCCCGACAATAAAGATAGTAAGACCCGTAAAGTCCTTGGGACTCAATGAGCCAGTAGCCCTGATGCCACTGAATCCATAAATGAAGTCCGTGGCCAGTGGCAAGGTTACCGTGACCCATTTGTTACCGGTATCATAAGAACCAGTAGCCGTCCAGGGACGATAGAGCGCACGGGGCAAGACATCATCCTCCATAAATTCGTTGTTAGGGCCAGCTACCGTATTCCCGTCAACATCCTTTCCGGTATTGCCATAAGTGACACGGTCAATACCCGCAAAGATGATCTGCATGGCACCGGCTGACCAGGGATGAGAAGAAGGAATATACATTTCAAACTGAAGTGCCAGATTTTTCCAGTTAGAGAAATCAACCAATGAAGTCAACTTCCTGCCCTCTGCAGGATAGTCCACGGGAGTATCAAAGCTCCCCGGCCAGTACTCAAAGGCGAAATCAGCATCATCCCAGTCACCGGCAGCCGGCATTGCAGCCGTACCGTCTCCGAACTGGATAAAGTTTCCCGTAGATGTCGTGCTGTCCGTAGCGATCGGACGATTGTGCCACCCATGATTGCCAAGACCTGTCAGACCGTCAAAGTCGAACAGCATGCCACGGGATTCCTTGTAATGGAAAGAAGATCTGGTCGTACCGTAAATAGAAGTTACGGACACCGGTCCCTCATCAGCACCCTCAGGCATGGTAAAGGTAACAGATGTCTTGCTGATACTCTTGATCTGCGTGACCGGCGTCTTGTTGTTGCCTACACTGATGGCCAGCGGGGTACTCGGATCATTGACGAAATAGTCTCCCGTGAGGGTGACGTCCGTGCCCGCAGGCGCATATTCATAAGAAAGAGAACTCACGACAGGAGCAGGGATGATCACATGGAAATCGTACGTCGTCGTGTCCCCACCCTTATTGACCATATAGATCTTATCCGTCACCTTACTCGGGATCTCGTTAGGAACAGCCACGAAGAGCGTATGATCCGTGATGTAACTGGTATTGAGGATCGCCTTCTGGTCATTGAAGTACATCTCCTTGATGCTCCTGAGGTTGTTTCCTACCAGACAGAGCACAGACTGCATGCTTGCCTTCGTCGCATTCAGATCCGAATAGCCGATCGTTGTGCCTCCGGTCTTATAGGTCGTCGTATCAGCCGCCACCCGGATATAATCCACCTCAGGAGACCCGCCTGCGAGTTTAAACTTATCCGGCTGATCTTCACAAGAGGCCAGTACCATTCCGGCCACAGCCAGAAGCAGGTACGTGAATCTATATATATTTCTTGTTTTCATTTTACTCGATGATTAATAAGAATAAGTTTTGCGCACATCTACATGGATTGGAGGATCATTCAGGCTCGGGTCAATGACCACATCATTCTGCGGGAAAGGAAGGGTAAAACTTGAAGCCGTCACATTCGGTGCAGGAGTATCCGTATTATAGCGCGTTACCGTCGAGTCTACGCTCCAGATACCACTCTCATAATACCGCTTATAGACCATCCCCAGGTTATAGTACTGGTTCCTTCTCTGAGACTTGAGCTCCTTGATTGCTCCATCCATATCAAAATAGCTCCGGCGCACATAATCATACCACCGGTCACCTTCCATGGCCAGTTCCAGACGGCGCTCTTTCCACACATCCGTCCAGGAAATGGAAGCAGGACGCTTGTAGCTGGGGATAGCCCGATGGCGGACCTGGTAGAAGGCATCAATGGCACCAGGATCCGTCGTAGAACCGTTATTGCCGATGACCGCCTCAGCATAGACCAGATAGATGTCGCTCAGCCGGAGGATATGCGTAGACAGAGAACTGGCCATCCGTGCGGCAGAGGTACCCACACCAGCGACATGATCAGCATCATCACCATAAAGATGCTTCACATCATTTGCCCCGGTAGGACTCTGAAGTTCTCCATTAGGTCCACCTGCACCATAGTTCTTGTCGTAGATAAACTGGAGATAATTGAACCCCTTACGTCCCTTACAGTCCGTTTTGTCCCTCCAGAAATAATCATAGAAATCCCCCGCCATCATCATGGTAGCCTTGCGGCGCGAATCTATATCAGACCGTGTCGAAGGATTCTGCAAGGCACTGACCCCGAAAGCATCCTGAAGATCTACGGAAGGGCCGTCATAGCCACCCCAGCAGTCTCCATACTCATCGAAGCCTACCTGGGCAAGGTCACTCTGCAAGGTGTTCTGAGAGGTCCACAGGTTACTGACCACCCATTTCCAGGCAATCAGGCTCTCCGGATTATTATTATCAGCCAGACGGAAATTGTCGGAATAGTTTGCCAGCAGACTGCGTCCCGAGTTATCTATGACATCCTTGGCATACGCAGCAGCCTTGGCCAGATCATCCTCGTCACGCTTTCCGTTCCCATTGGCATTGACGCCACTCTTCGTCAGATAGACTTTAGCCAGCAGCGCCTCAGCAGAATAGTAATCGATACGCCCATTATCAGGAGTCCTGACCCCCTGGAGATCTTTCATCGCCTGTTCAAGAGTCATGACGATATACTCATAGACGTCACTTTTCTGCACCCTGCGCATCGTGCTGTACTCCTTGTTGCCAATAGAAGCAGAATTATCATGTACGATCGGCACAGCACCAAAAGTACGGACCAGGTAGAAATAAGCCATTGCTTTCCATGTCAGTGCCTCACCCATACACTGGTTTCTGACCGCCTCTGAAGGACCGCTGGCCTTCTTGAGATTATTGTACACGATGTTGGTATTGCCAACAACATTCCACAGCGAATAGCTCATATTCACCAAGTCCTCATCAGTACTGTTGACCGTAAAGGTAAGATAAGGACTGTTCTGCCACATATAGTTACCGGAGAGGACCTCACCTACCTTGATGAATCCTCTCTGGAAGTCATACCAGGGTGAATTGTACAGATAATTGACCCCCTGAATACACTGGGCATCATTCTGATAGAAATTATCTGCATTATAATTATCTGTAGCCGGCTGGTCGAGGAAGTTATTGCAGGCAGTAAAACTTACCCCTGTGATGACAGCCAGTACAATAGATTTTAAATCCCTTAATTTCATAATCAATACGAGTTAGAATGTTAGGTTAAGACCAAAAGAAAAGGTGATCGGTGAGGGGTATCTCCCGGCATCCACATTATAGGAGAATCCATTAGAATCATTCGTACTTCTGCCGATTTCAGGATCATACCCGTCATAAGGAGTAATGGTGAAAAGATTCTGGATATTGAAATACACTCTTAGATTCGAAACGCCGAAATGATCAATCCATTTCTTAGGGAACGTATAACCCAAGGCGATATTCTTCATTCTCAGATAGGAAGCATTCTCGATGTAACGATCACTGATCCTGTCATTATTGTTAGGATCAGAAAGCGTGGCGCGCGGCATGGTTGCCCCCGGATTGGCCACCTTTACGTTTTCGACATGATCATACCAGTGACTTCCGTCCGTATAGACAACCGTAGGATCTATCGGTTCAAGTATGGCACGGTTCAGCACATCTTTCAACTGGTTTGACCAGGTAGTATTCATTTCCGTCAATTTCATCTTCATGTAGTTGAGGGCTTTGGCTCCCACCGATCCATTGATGAAAACGGTAAGATCAAAATTCTGATAACGGAAAGTATTTGTCCAGCCCCAGGTAAACTTCGGCAGCGCATGCCCCAGATCAGTCTGGTCCTTGGCATCAATGACACCATCCCCGTTGAGATCTTTGTATTTGATGTCACCGACATACACCGTATTGTTCCGGTTAAACTTCCCGTCAGCCGGATATTTCTCAGGTTTGGCCGAAGTCTGAAGATCTTTCAGGTTCTGATAGATCCCATCCGTCACATAACCGTAAAAATCGAACAGTTGTCCCCCTACACGGGTAACGCTCACCACATCGTTCCATTGTCCGTAACCCACCAGATTAGTGCTGGTTGCGCCTTGCAAGGATTGCAGGGTGCTCTTGTTCCAGGAGATCTCGAAATTAGAATCCCACTGAAATCTTCCGACAACAGGATGAGTATTCAAGGTAAGTTCCAAACCCGTATTCAGCAGATCACCATAGTTTCCGTATGGAGCAGTCAGAGCCGAGGACACATTGCCGGAAGTACCCATGAAAGAAGGCAACTGAGACAGCATCAACAGATCTTTAGACTCCTTGCGGTACCAGTCGGCAGTGATTCCGATACGGTCATTGAAGAAACCAAGATCCAGCCCCACGTTCCACTGTTTCTGTGACTCCCATTTGACATCCGGATTAGGTATATTGGAAGGGCGGTAGCCCATGCCCAGGAAAGAGGGCATACGGGTGATGGTCGTTCCCCAGCGGTAAGCCTTATCACCGGCATTGCCGGTAGCTCCCCAGCCAATACGAAGCTTGCCATTATTCAGCCAGTTCCTGGTCCAACTCTGGACAAACTTCTCATTGGTAAAACGCCAGCCCACGGCAAAAGAAGGAAAAGAAGCCCACCGCTTGTTTGGACCGAAGTTGGAGCTTCCGTCAAAACGAAGAGTGGCCGTAGCCATATAGCGGTCAGCATAGTTATAGGTCAGTCGGCCGAAAAACGAAGCCATCGTGGTCGTCCCCCATCCATTAGTAATCTGAGGAGTACCCGTTCCAAGTGACGGGTTATGGACGGCATCAGACGGCAGTCCTGTGTTATCAGTAGAAATGTAATCCCAATGACTCTTCCAGGCCTCCTGTCCGACCATTGCGCTGAAAGAATGCAGGCCTAACGTATTTGAATAGGTGACATAGTTCTTAATGGTCCAGTACGTTCCTGTATTTTTCTGGATCCGGCTCTCATTCTTGGAGCGTTTCCAGGTACCTAAATCAACGGTAGGCATATAAGTATCACCCTGACTCCAGTTCAAATCCCAGCCAAACTCAGCATGATAAACCAGATGCTTTATCGGAGTAATATCAAAGAACAGGCTGCCGCTCAATTTCTGCCGATGGAGTCTGATGTCGTCCATCAAGGCAAGAGCGATAGGGTTCGGATTAGTAAATCCTTCCCTGACAATAGAGGAATATCCCCCATCGATATTATAAATAGGTATATCAGGAAGCGTGGTCAGAGAATAGTTGACGACCCCCTCATCGCCATCAGCCTGAAGGAGTTTGTCATGAGTATTTGCAAAACTGGCATTGAATCCCATCCTCAGCCAACTTTTCAATTTAGCATCCAGATTAGAACGGAAGGAAAGCCGGTCAAAGTTACTTCCGATGATTGTCCCTTCCTGGTTCAGGTATCCGCCGGACACAAAATATTTCACCTGGTCATTTCCACCCTCGGCAGAAAGTTGGTGCTGGTCCTGAAAAGCCGTCTGGAAGATTGCGTCCTGCCAGTTGGTACCCCTTCCCAGCAGGGAAGGATCGGAGTAGTAATCATTCGGATCCGCCTGTCCGGTCTTGACAAAATCATTATAGAATCCCGCATAATCACGGAGGTTCATAATATCCAGGCGTCTGGCCTGACGGCTCCAGGCGACACTCCCGTCATAGGTAAACTTGGATTTTCCGGCCTTTCCCCTCTTTGTCGTGATCAGGATAACACCATTTGCACCCTGGGCACCATAAATAGCAGTAGCCGAAGCATCCTTCAGGATTTCTATTGACTGAATATCATCCGGGTTCAGAGTAGACAACGGAGAGATCGTCGAGATCTGTCCATTGCCCAGTGCATCACCGAAACCCAGGCTCGACCCAGTAGAACCATTGCTCTGAAAGATGACCCCGTCGATGACATACAGAGGTTCAGCATTGGAATTCAACGTGGCTGTACCACGGACCCTGACGGAGGTAGATGATCCCGGTGCGCCGGAGGTCTGCATGGCTGTTATACCGGCCACACGGCCTTGCAAAGACTGATCAACAGATGAGATAATACTATTCTTTATAGCATCATCATTCAAGGTGGAAGAAGCGCCCGAGATGTCACTCTTCTTCATGCTACCATATCCGACGACCACCACCTCATTCAGATTCTGATGATCCTCTTTCAAGGTTACGTTGATCACAGACTGGTTATTAACCTTAATCAGACGAGTCACATAGCCCACATAAGAGATCTCCAGAGTTTCGCCCGGAGAGACCTCAAGACTATAATGGCCATCTATATCCGTCACCGTTCCTGTCGAACCACCCTTGATCCTTACGGTAGCACCGATGATAGGTCCCTGTTCATCTGATATGACCCCAGTGACCTTCTTGTTTTGTTGCACGATTGAAGGGAATGATCCTTCCCCTGCTGCGTAGACTGCCGGACTAAAGCTCAATAAAGCTAAAGAACAGAATCCCGCCAGTAACGTGATCTTATTGCGGCTTTGTTTCATACATTTTAGATTATAATTATAAATTTAAATTTTTATCTTCTTATGCTGGATTGGATAAAAAGGTCTTACAATATTTACGTTAATAGTTTATCCATTTTTCAATTTGCAAATATAAATAAAATGGATAAATTACTATAATACTCATTTGACAGATCCTAACATTATTTTGCATTTACGCTTAAAAAAGCAAAATATATGCTGGCAGACATTAAGAAAATACAAAACTATTCAATAAATACTTGTCTCACAAGGCTGAACCAGGGGAAAGCAGGAATTTCTACCCGGGCCATATCCAGAGGCACCCGATTTCTGTTTTTCTCAGGATCAGAACCAGTCCTCCCCCATTTACTCCCAGAAAGGAAATGGAGTCTGACACCCTTTTCCAAGTTCCTTATCATTCTTCCCCAAGGACCAGAGGAAACAGCAGCCAACAAAAAAGGGGAGACTTCCGCCTCCCCAATCCCAGAAAGTACATGGCAGTCCATTGGTTCTGCCCGTACTCCGTAAATTAATACTTGAAAGAACTTCCTCCCAGAAACTCACGCAGCAGACTTGTCGGAGGAATATCCCGATAAGAGACCGGTTTGAAATACCTCAAGAATTTCAACAAGCGATAAGCTTCCGAATACTCCTCACAATTTTCAGGGACCTGCTGAAGCAACGGTTCAGCCTGAGTTTTGATCACGGCAATCTCAAAGAGCAAAGCCGTATTGATCATTTCATCAGCATTCTCCTGATAAGGGAAAATCCATTTACTCTCACCGGCCCGGACAGACGGCCATCGCTGGATCGTCTGCTGGGCGCTGACCCCACGATACTTATTATCACGGATAATCCGGCGCAGGAGCCGGTTATCCGTTGTGGGGATATAATTATGGTCATCCAACAGGATGCTCGTCAAGGCTGAAGCATAGACCCGAAACTTATATTCTTCAGGAATTTTAGCCGTCAGTTCCGGATTCAAGGCATGGATACCCTCCATCACGAGGACATTATGATCACCCATCTTCAGTTTGACGCCACTGGCTTCACTCTTCCCGGTCTGGAAATTATATTTCGGCAATTCTATTTCCTCTCCACGGAACAAAGCCATCAGTTGTTGATTGAGCAAGTCCAGGTTCAAGGCATGGATACTCTCATAGTCCAGGTTACCATCTTTATCCTTCGGAGTGTGCTGCCGGTCCACGAAATAATTATCCATAGAGATCTGAAGAGGCATGATCCCATTGGCCATGAGTTGGATGGACAGTCGCTTGCAGGTTGTTGTCTTCCCAGAGGAAGACGGGCCGGCGATCAGCACCAGCCTCGTACCTTTACGGTTGGCTATCTCATCCGCTATCTGGGCAATTTTCTTTTCCTGCAGAGCCTCAGAGACATTGATCAAGACCGTCGTCCTCCCTCTCTCCACCGCCTCATTGAAATCACCCACCGTACGGATACCTATAATATCCTGCCAATGGTGATGTTCCTTGAAGATCTCGAACATCTTGTCCTGATGGGTCATTCCAAGCAAGACGCCCGGATCCTCGAGACTGGGGATGCGTAACAGCATCCCATCATAGAATTTCTCCAGACCGAACAGATAGAGATATTTGGTATTCGTCAAAAGAGAGCCATAGTAATAGTCTACATAATCATCTATCTGATAATAAGTAGTGTAAAGGCTACCGGAACTATTCAACAGTTTGACCTTTTCCATATCCCCCTTATCCTGAAACATTTTGACCGCATCCTCCGTCAACACCTCGAAACGTCGGATTGGAATCTCCGCATCAATGATTTCCTGCATCCGTTCCCGGATCTTCTTCACGTCCTCAAGTCCTACGGCATGGCCGATCTGGAGGTCTACATAGTACCCATTGGATACCGGAATATCAATGATAACCTTCGAATTTGAATAAAGATCATGCACGGCCTTACAGCAAACAAAGAACAAGGTCCGCGTATAATTACGGGACCCTGATGAGGTGTGCATGTCCATGAATTCCACATCCTTATTATGATAGACACGGAAATGCAACCCCTCTACCTTATTATTTACCTTACAGTTAATGGGGCCATAGTCCATCTGGAGATTAAAGTCCCGGAAAACTTCGGAGAGTGTGCTTCCAATAGGAACATTCTGAATCTTATTATTATTTTTGCAGCGTATACGTACAACTTGTTGTTTCATACTTACTCAAATTACGATCTATCATTTATCCTTTCAAACCATCCCTTGTCAGGATCTGATACAACTCCTTCATCCCCTCAACGGCTCCCTTGGCAATGACCGTAACCTTCCGGTTTGCAGAAGATACCGGCGGATGAGGATCTATCAGATATACCGGCACGCCTGCTCCTGCATACTGCAGCAATCCTGCTGCAGGATATACATTGAGAGAAGTCCCGACCACGACAAAAATATCCGCTTTCATGACAGCCTGTGCCGCCGGTTCGATCATAGGTACGCTCTCCCCGAAAAAGACGATGAAAGGCCGCAGCAAACTCCCATCCTTTGCCTTCGTCCCGGGTTTGACATCTGAATGGTCAGGGGTCAGTTCCTCAATATATTTCGGATTATAAGGATCATCAGAAGAACAAACCTTCGTCAGTTCCCCATGCAGATGGATGACGTTCGAGGAACCCGCCTTCTCGTGGAGATTATCCACATTCTGAGTGACGACCGTCACCCGATACTCCTCCTCCAGTTTTTTAATGAGCCGATGCCCGTCATTCGGTTGTCCCTTCCAGAGTTTCCTTCTCAGATTATTGTAGAAGTTGGTAACCAATTCCGGATCCGCCAGCCAGCCTTCATGAGAGCAGACCTTCTCCACAGGATAATTGTCCCATAAACCGTTATTGCCACGAAACGTAGAGAAACCACTCTCTACAGACATGCCTGCACCTGTTAAAAACACAAGATTCTTTTTCATGATCATATCTATTTGTTTCACTGTTTGTCCTGAAGGGCAAAACATTTATCTTTAAGATAGCACAAATTTAATGTTTTTTTTCGCAAATTGCGTTGCATTCCGCAAGAAAAGCCGTATCTTTGCGTGATAAATAAACTTTTTATAAAGAATTAAGTAAAAACCTATGAATCAATTAAGTTACGCTCTGGGAATTGGCATCGGCCGTCAACTCGCCCAATTAAACATTCCTGATTTCAGCATCGATGACTTTGCTCAAAGCGTCAAGGACTGCATATCCGGCAATCCACTCACCATGGATGAAACAGACGCACAAAAACTGATCAATGATTTCTTCGAGAAGAAGGACAAAGAACTGACCGCCAAAGCCAAGGAAGAAGGCGAAAATTTCCTCAAGGAGAATGCCAGTAAAGAAGGCGTTGTCACCCTGCCCTCCGGTTTACAATATCAGATCCTACGCAAAGGTGATGGCAGGAAGCCTGCCGCCAGCGATGAGGTGGAATGCCACTATGAGGGTACCTTGATCGATGGCACGAAATTTGACAGTTCATACGATCGTGGCCAAACGGCTACCTTTGGATTGAACCAGGTCATTGCGGGCTGGACAGAAGGTCTGCAACTCATGCAGGAAGGTTCCAAATATAGATTCTTCATCCCTTATAACCTGGGCTATGGAGAACAAGGAGCTGGGAAGTCCATTCCTCCTTACGCAACACTGATTTTCGATGTAGAATTAATCGCCGTAAAATAACCCGGTCAGCCCCCTCCTCTCCGGCACAGACTTTCCCTTGTCTTATCCTCTCCTTCAACCGGTTGAAAGATAAGATCAAACACGAAGTGAAAGGCTGAACAAGACTATAAAACAAAGAAACAAATAAACGACAATGAAAAAACTATTTATCGGAGCGCTTGTAGCGCTCAGCGCTGCCACGATGTTTACGAGTTGTGGCAAATCAACGCCTAAAGCTGACCTTAAAACCGACGTAGACACGATGTCATACGCTTTAGGGTTATCCCAGACTCAGGGCCTGAAGGAGTTCTTGGTTCAGCGGATGGGTATCGACACGACGTACATGGCCGACTTCATCAAAGGTCTGAACGATGGTGCCAATGCCGGTGACAACAAGAAAAAGGCTGCTTACTATGCCGGTATCCAGATCGGCCAGCAGATCTCCAATCAGATGCTGAAAGGGATCAACCATGAAGTGTTCGGTGATGACTCTACAAAGTCCATCTCTCTGAAGAACTTTATGGCCGGCTTTATCACAGGTACAACGGGTAAGAAGGGTCTCATGACCATTCAGCAGGCTGGTGAAATTGCCCAGGTGAAGATGATGAAGATCAAGCAGAAGAGTATGATGAAGACCTATGGTCCTTACAAGGCAGCCAATGAGAAATGGCTGGCCGGCAACAAGAAAAAGGCTGGCGTAAAGACCCTTCCCTCAGGTCTGCAATATCAGGTCATCAAAGAAGGAAACGGCCCTATCCCGGCTGACACATCTACCGTAAAGGTCAACTATGAAGGACGGCTGATCAACGGGAAGGTCTTTGATTCTTCCTTCAAGCGCGGCCAGCCTATCGAGCTGCGGGCCAATCAGGTGATCCGTGGCTGGACAGAGGCACTTACGCACATGCCAGCTGGTTCCGTATGGGAAATCTACGTTCCTGCTCAGTTAGGCTATGGTGACCGTGAACAAGGTCCTATCAAACCTTTCTCCACCCTCATCTTCAAGATCCAGTTGCTTTCAGTAAACGGCAAATAATCTGCCGCTGCTTTTTACTTATTTTACAAGAGACATCCCTCGTGTGAATTATGCACGGTTTCAGACCGATGGATAATGAATGCAAGGGATGTCTCTCTTTCAAGAGGCTATAAATCTATCACATTATGAAACGAATACTATTATTTTCTTTTATCCTCCTGCTAAACGCATCTTTTATGTTTGCAGGAAACAGCTCTAAGAAGAACAAGAAAAAGGAAAAAGCATCTGTTACAGTACTGACCAACCAGACTGATTCCGTCAGTTATGCAGCAGGAGTACAGGCCACAGAGGGACTGATTCCTTTTATCCAGCAGAGTTATAAGGTAGACACTGCTTATATGGCAGATTTTGTCGCCGGCTATCAGGAAGCAATAAAGACAGCCGCTTCACCTAAAGGGAAAGCCTACGCTACAGGGATGTTAATCGCTCAGATGGTAAATGACCGTATCCTCCCCGGTACCAAAGAAAACTTCGAAAGCGTAACCCCCAATCTGGAAGAAACATTCTTCAATAAAGGTTTTACGGATGCGCTGATCAAGAATTCCTCCATCTTTGACCTGAAAAAGGCCCAGACCTATACCACTGATATTCTTTCCGGCGCAGGCAAGCGCTGGCTGGCTGAGAATGCCAAGAAACCCGGTGTAACCGTCCTGCCTGACGGACTCCAATATAAAGTTCTCGTGCAGGGTGATGGCCCTGTACCTAAACCCAGTGACGAAGTGGAAGTCATCTATGAAGGCCGTACCATTGACGGAAAGGTATTTGATTCCACCGTCAGCCATGGAAGCAGCACCGACAAATTCCGCGCTGACGGCCTGATCAAGGGCTGGACAGAAGCGCTGACACGAATGCCTTCAGGAAGCAAATGGGAACTCTATGTTCCGGAAGAACTGGCCTATGGCAGTCGCCGTGCAGGGAAGATTCCACCTTATTCCACCCTCATTTTTGACCTTGAGTTGAAAGGGATCGTCACTCCTAAAGCTGAGACGGATGTCACTCCGGCTACCCCGGAAAACACTAAGACCGCTGCGCTGTCAAAACCGTCAGCCAAAAAGAGAACAAAGAAGAATAATAAAAAATAAAAGTTACAGATAGTTACTTTTCTTTAAGAAAAAGGGGCATTTCCCCCTTAGCTACCAATCAAAATGCACAGAATATTAAATATTCTTGTGCATTTTGTTGTTTATATGGATTATTTTCTCTACATTTGCTTTCAATTAGAAAACGTCAGGAGAAATCCAAAACAAAAATTGAAGAAATGTACAAAATAGACAAACTCGACAAGATGATACTGAGAATCCTCTCTACCAATGCACGTATCCCTTTTAAGGACGTCGCCACAGAATGCGGCGTATCACGTGCAGCTATCCACCAGCGTGTACAGCATTTGATGGAGAACGGTGTCATCACCGGCAGCGGATTTGATGTAAACCCGAAAAGCCTGGGGTATTCTACCTGCACCTATATAGGTCTCAACCTTGAGCGTGCCAGCATGTATAGAAAAGTAGTAGACCGGCTGATCAACATTCCGGAAATCGTGGAATGCCACTTCACCACCGGTCCTTACACCATGCTGGTGAAGCTCTATGCCAGAGACAATGAGCAACTTATGGATCTGCTGAACAACAAACTCCAGAGTATCCCCGGCGTAGTCTCTACGGAAACGCTGATCTCTCTCGAACAGAGCATCAAGCGTGAGATTCCGGTAAAGATTGATGCTGACGAGGAGAAATAAAGTAATGGCCTGTCTCTCAGACGAAGGGCCTGCCCGCTCTGGTCAGAAGTAGAAGCAAGCATGAGAAGCAGGCCTATAGAGGGGAATCTTATGGAAAATTTCAATATCCATTCGCACCTGGAAGAATATGACACGATCTTTCCAGAGTCCGAGTTTCGTCCGTTGATCGGTCTCACTGCCAACTATGAAGGCATAGATGCCACCCTTCACAGGGTTTATTACCAACAAGTTGTGAAGGCGGGTGGAATACCCATATTGATTCCACCAATAGCAGAAAGGTCTGTCATCGTCAACACCCTGGAACATCTGGATGGACTGATCTTGACAGGTGGCGGCGACTATAATCCACTATGGGCAGGAGAAGAGCCGGTGCCCCACCTGCATCATATCAATGCCGAAAGGGACTTACCAGAACTCCTTCTTACGCGCCTGTCTTTCCGCCGCCAGATCCCGATGCTGGGAATATGCAGAGGTATACAGACACTCGCCATAGCCCTAGGCGGGAAAGTGGCCCAGGACATCAATTCTGCCATTCAGGTGAAACATGACCAGGACGCAGCCCGCACGGAACCGACACATAGTGTCATGCTCGTGCCGGGTTCTGAACTGAATAAGATTTACGGGCGGAACCAACTCTTTGTCAATTCCTTCCATCACCAGGCAGTAAAGGATCCGGGGAAGCGTTTCCAGATCACTGCAAGGTCCGCTGACGGGATCATTGAAGGAATAGAAAGCTGTGAGTACAAATCCATTTTAGGTGTACAATGGCATCCCGAATGGTTAGGAGAAGAAGGATTGAAAATCTTCCAATGGCTTGTCGACAGAGCTGACGAATTTCACCGGGCAAAGGAAATCCACAAGCATATTCTTACACTGGACACACACTGTGATACACCTATGTTCTTCCCTCAAGGTGTACAATTCGATCACCGTGATCCGCGAATCCTGTACGATCTCCATAAGATGACTGAGGGACGAACAGATGCCGTCACCATGGTGGCCTATCTGCCCCAACCAAAATTGGGAGAGTCTTTTTCTTCAAAAATCGACCTGGAAGGGATCGTCCGCCATAACCCACAATTTGTGGAACGCTATCCAAGTTTGAAAAAAGAAACGCAGAAAACGCACAATGGCATTGAAGTAAAGCCCAGGATGATCACACCAACGGCATATACCGATTTGATCTTCGACAAGATTGAGGAGATCGTCAACAGCCGGAGTTCATATTTAAGTATCGCACGGACCCCCCAGGACCTTTATGAAGATAAACGGAACGGACGAAAGAGCATCATGCTCGGCATCGAGAACGGGCTGGCATTGAGTCATGACCTCTCGAACATCAAGCATTTTGCCCAGCGTGGAACGGTCTATATCACCCTTTGCCACAATGGAGACAATGACATCTGTGACAGTGCACACGGTTGTAACACTCACAATGGGGTAAGCCCTTTCGGTGTACAAGTGATCCGAGAAATGAATGATCAGGGGATCATGGTTGACCTGAGTCATGCCAACGAAAAAAGTTTTTATGATGCCCTGGAGATGAGCAGGACTCCTATTGTCTGTTCACACACCTGCTGCAGAGCACTCTGTGATGTCCCCCGCGACCTTACTGATGACCAGATGAAAGCGCTAGCTGCAAAAGGCGGCGTGGCTCATATCACCCTCTATCACGGTTTTCTTCGCAAAGAAGGGGAAGCCACCATCCTGGATGCCATGGCGCATCTGGAGCATGCTATCAAGATCATGGGAATAGAGCATGTGGGACTGGGAACGGACTTCGACGGGGACGGAACCGTCAGAGGACTGGCTGACGCCAGTGAACTCATTCATTTTACCATTCAACTCCTTCGCCGGAAATTCAATGAAAAGGATATTGAGATGATCTGGGGAGGAAACTGGCTGAGAGTGATGGCACTGGTCCAGGCCTCCCGCCGATAAGACTTAAGGATATTCGGACAATGAAAAAGAAGAAGAAAATGAGGATCATCGCCGGCGTTGCCGCAGTTATCCTGGCAGGTGTCGCCGGGATCTATGGAGTCAATAAGCATATAGAGAATGAAAGTGTCACAAGCACCGAGGAGACGGAAAGAGTGTCTCCGGTAGGTCCTGCTTTCAATGCAGATTCAGCTTATGCCTATACTGCTGCCCAATGTGCTTTCGGGCCAAGGCCGATGAATACTGCCGCTCACGAGAAATGCGGGGAATGGATTGTTGCCAAGTTCAGGCAATATGGCTGCAAGGTCCAGACACAACCGACCGTTGTCACAGGTTATGACGGAACAAAACTAAACTGTACGAATATTATAGCCAGCTATAATCCGGAAGCGACGACACGAATCCTGATCTGTGCTCACTGGGACAGTAGGCCGTGGGCAGATAATGACCCGGACAGCACCAAGCATCATACCCCTATCATGGCTGCCAATGATGGTGCAAGTGGCATCGGGGTAATGATCGAACTAGCGCGCCTGCTCCAGCAGCAAGACAAAAAGGATCAAGATTCCCCCTCCCTGTCCTTGAAACAGGAAGGATTGGGTATAGACTTTGTCTGCTTTGACGCAGAGGACTGGGGCACCCCTCAGTGGAGCAACAAACCGGACAATGGTTCCAGCTGGGCCTTAGGTGCTCAATATTTCAGTTCACATCTACCCAAAGGTTATGAAGCCAGATATGGTATTCTGCTGGACATGGTCGGAGGCGAAGGTGCTCACTTCTACCGGGAACAGATGTCAGAGCAATATGCACCATCTATTGTCAAAAAAGTATGGAGAGCAGCGGGAAGAGCAGGCTACAGGAATTTGTTCCCTCAGGAAGAGGGTGGTGCAATCACAGATGATCATCTCCCCTTGAACCAGACAGCCCATATCCCTACCATTGATATTATCCCTTATTATCCAGATTGCAGCCAAAGCAGTTTCGGCCCTACCTGGCATACCGTCTCCGATACGATGGCACACATTGACAAAAGGACATTAAAAGCAGTAGGACAAACCCTGGTACAGGTCTTGTTCACGGAGATGAGGAAATAAAACCAATCAGAGTTGCCCGCTTTGCACTTGCAGGACGACGCGTTCAGTAAGGCGGTCTACCCCTGTAGGATCATACGTCTTCTCCAGGCTGGCACCGAACACCCACGCAAAAGCCTGCCAGAAACCGGCCCGGATAGGCCCCAAGAAAGCCTTGATCAAACTGTAGGCTGAAGAGTTAGTCTCCCGATAAATCAGTTTGATCAGTAATTTGCCCTGCGCATAAGTAAGTTTTTTCATACGAGGCTCATATTCCTGACGGATACTTTTTTCCACATATCTCATGTGAGCATCCCTTGCTTTCTTATTAGGAAGGGTTTGAAGATACTCATAAGTCTCGATAACGATCGTATTCACTTCCTCCGCTATCGGCAGTACTTTTTTCACATTATAGACCAGCCGGTTATAGGCAGCCCATTCCTGAGGCGTGTCGAAGGTAGGGGGAGAAAAGATATAGACCGGATTCAACTCCACATATTGAATACTGTCCCCCCTGTACTTCACTTTCCCTACACGCACACGAGGTTCAAAGGTAGGATTTTTCATATCCACCTTCATATCCTCAGGGTTGATATGACCCGGACGATCAGGATCATTCTGAGCTATTACGGCAGTCTGGAATAACCCGAACAATAAACAGATGATGATAATCAGTTTCCTTCCCATAATCAAGCGCAAAAATACAGATAAATTCTATAATTAGATAAATTCTTGATTATTTTATTGTTTTTTTCATTAATTCCATCTATCTTTGCATAGATCGTACTATAAAAACATTAAATCTGATACCGATACCATGCAAAGAACGCTGCTTTTCGTTCTGGCTTTGTCCTGCACACTTTCCTGTTATGCCCAGAAGACCTATCCCTGGGAGCATGATCTCAGCGAACTCCATCAGACAGAAGATTTCCAGAATGTAGCTTTCGAAGATGACTATGATGAACTCGAGGAAATAGCGGAACATCCCTTCAACATCAATACAGCCAGCCGCGAGCAACTGGAGCGGCTGCCGTTCCTGACTTCCCGGCAAATCGAGGATATTCAGGCCTACGTCTACCAGTACAAGGGAATGAAAAGCCTCGGCGAGCTGGCAATGATTGAATCCCTGGACTATGAGCAACTGCAGCTCCTGCCTTATTTTGTCTATGCAGGCCCAGACACGCCGGGCAAGTTTCCTTCCTTACAGGAAATCACCAAATTCGGGAAGCAAGAAGTTATAGCAGCCCTCAAGATCCCTTTCTACCGTCGCAAAGGTGACCGGAAGGATTATTTAGGATACCCCTATAAGCACTGGATCAAATACCAGTTTCATTACAGCAGGTTCATCAAATTAGGTTTTGCAGCCTCGCAGGATGCAGGTGAGCCCTTCTTCGCAGGCAAGAATAAATGGGGCTATGATTACTGTTCCCTCTATTTCCAGATCCAAAGACTCGGCCCAATTAAGAACCTGACCTTGGGACGGTACCGCCTGGACTTCGGAATGGGACTGATCCTCAACAACAATTTCGGATTAGGCAAACTCGCTGCACTTTATCATCTCGGGCAGAGCAACGGCCGGATCCGGCCTCATTCCTCCCTATCCGAAGCAAACTATCTGCAAGGTGCAGCAACTACTGTCGCACTCACCCGGCAGTTGGATCTTTCAGCCTTCATCTCCTGCCGGAAAATCGACGCGACCCTTAATAACAACTCCAACACCATCGCTACAATCCTCAAGACAGGCTACCACCGCACCTCCAAAGAGATGGAAAAGAAACACAATACAACAGAAACGGTTTCCGGGGGACATCTCAACTGGTTTCACGATGGATTTCATGCCGGCATAACAGCCTTCTCTTGCCACTTTAACAAAAGACTCGAACCTAAAACCAGCACCATCTACCGTCACTACTATCCCGCCGGAAAATCTTTCTATAACCTGAGTGCAGACTATGGCTATCTCAGTCGGCGTCTGACCCTTCAAGGAGAGACGGCTACAGGTGACTGCCATGCCGTTGCCACCCTCAATTCCGCATCCGTTTTGCTCACAGATGAACTCTCACTCATGGTTCTCCAACGGTTCTATTCTTACAAATATTATTCCCTGTTCAGCAACAGCTTCAGCGAAGGCGGACATGTCCAGAATGAAAGCGGACTCTATATCGGTGCGAACTGGTCCCCATCCCGTCACCTTACCTTAATGTCCTATACTGACTATGCCTATTTTGCCTGGCCGAGTTATCGTATGCCAGCCGGCGCACATGCCTGGGACCAGTTTTTCTCTATCAGTTGGACTTCCAGCAACTGGCATATCCTCACACAATACCGACTGAAGATCAAAAGCAAAGACAACCAGGGGAATACAGCATCCGATCAGTATATCCAGCAAAAAGGAAGAATCGCAATAAGATATGCCAGGGGATCCCTCTCTTTTAACACCCAACTTGACCTGTCGGATTATCACTTCGGAAAGCGCAGTAGAGGATATATGAGTTCTTATAACCTAGGCTATACTTATAAGAGCACCACTATTGAAGGAAATTTTGACTACTTCCATACCCATGATTATGACAGCAGACTCTATGTCTATGAACCAGGACTACTCTACCAACTCTCCTTTCCTTCCTTCTATGGTCACGGCATCCGCTATGTATTAATGGCTAAAACCACCCTCTTTAAAAATGTTCTGATCATCCAGAAGATTGGAACAACAGACTATTTCGACAGAAATCATATCTCCAGTAATGACCAACTTATCAATAAAAGTGCTATGACGGATATGGAGATTCAAATAAGGTGGAAATTCTAATCAACCCCCGGAAGGGGTCTGTTCCATTTTTCCATATTATCGATCTAAATTCATGATTAAAGGAACTTTTTCAAATAACTATCTACACAAAATTAAATATTAGGAAATATTTATCCTGAAGATAAAAGCATCTTTATCTGTTTTTTATTATCTTTGCAACGTTTTTGTAATCTATTAAACAAATGAAGTCAAAGGCTTTTTCTTACTATATTCTGTCAACACTGTTTCTCGCAGCATTACTGTTCAGTTACATTCTGTTTGATACAACACGGCAGATTATGGATTTCTCCGGTTGGGTTTATTTTATCCTTTCCTGCCTGAGCCATTCTGCTCTCATTATATCAGCATTATTCCTCGTATTTTTCATCCCGGAATACTTTTTAGGCGCAAAGAAACTCGCCCGGATACTTATTGTCACGGCAACCAGTCTGACGTCTGTGCTCTGTCTGATCAACCTGCAAGTATTCAGACTCTACAGGTTTCACCTGAACGGGATGATTATGAATATGGTATTCGGTCCCGGATCAGGAGAGATCTTCAATTTCAGTCCCTGGCTTTACGTAAAAGAATCCCTCGGTTTCCTGATCGCCATCGCCATCAGCATCGGCCTGTGGTTCCTGACCCGGAGAGTCCACCTCCCCAGGCGATCGAAGATCATCTCTGTCTGCTTCCTGGTCCTCTGCCTGCTGACAGCCAACATCATGCATATCTATGGCGCATTCGTACAGAAACCTTCCATCATAGCCAGCACACGTATCCTACCCTATTATTTTCCACTTGAGGCCAATCGCAAACTGGTCAAGATGGGATTCAAGCAGCCTCCGGAAGCCCAAATTCTCCATGAAAAAGCAGGCGGGGACGAAATCAATTACCCCCTTCATTCCTTAAGGGTAAGCCATGCAGAGAGGCCGAACATTATTTTTATTCTCATTGATTCCTGGAGCAAGCGTACCCTCACCCCTGAAACAATGCCATCCGTGTACCAGTTTGCCACGGAAAACCAATGGTATGACAACCATTTCAGCAGTAGTAATGGCACCCGCTATGCCGTTTTCGGACTCTTTTTCAGTGTCCCTTCAATCTACTGGAACGCTATGGAAAGTGGTCATATCAGCCCTCTGTTTATCAATCAACTGTTACAAGAAGGCTATGGCATTCATATCCACGCCAGTGCGACTCTGGAGAATCCGCCTTTTGCACGTATCGTCTTTCAACGTGTCCCGCATTTACAAACTTCCACACCGGGCAACACCCCATACGATCGTGATGTCCGCATCACAAACGACCTGGTCAGAGAGCTGCCGGCCCTGAAACGCTCCGGGAAACCATTCTTCTCCATGGCCTTTTATGACCTGGCTCATGCCATCGCACTACCAACCAGCAAACAGGGAAAATTCAAGCCAGCCTGGACTTTTGCAGATTATTCCAAATTGAACAATGACATGAACCCCACCCCTTTCTTTAATCTCTACAGAGACTGTGTCAATGAAATTGACCAACTTATCGGGCAGATCTTTACCGCCCTTAAGAAAGAGGGACTGTATAAAAACACCATCATCATCGTCACAGGTGACCATGCACAGGAGTTCAATGAGAATCACAAGGATTACTGGGGACACAACGGCAACTTTTCCCGTTGGCAGGTCAGCACACCCCTGTTGATACATGTTCCGGGCATGAAACCTCACAAATATCATTACCGGACTACCCATTATGACATTGTACCTACGTTGATGAACCGTTGCCTGGGCGTGCAAAACCCACCTTCCGATTATAGTTTCGGCCATTACTTATGGGATCGCCAACCCCGGACCTGGGAAGTCACCGGCGGGGATCTACAATATGCTTTCATTATCCAGGGGGATACCATCCTGAACCATGAAGGAGACGGCTCCCTGAATGTGACGGACAGCAGGCTCAACCCTGTACCAGATTATCACATTAATGTCCTCCAGTTCAAGAAAGCAATGATGCATCTCAACCGTTTCTATAAAAGATAGCCGGCTAACCTCAGCCACAACAGAAGATCGGGAACAGTCACCTGAGGAGAAGACTGAATTTGCTCTTTTTCTTCTATCGTATGCCCCAGTTTCCAATCTTTTATTACCTTTGTAAGTGAATTAACTTTCAGAGATATGGAAAAGAATTCATATATCAAATCTTTTCCGGACCTGATGTCCGGAAAAAAGATCATGTACCTCCATGGTTTCATGTCTTCCGGCCAGACCGGTACCGTCAAATTGCTGAAACAGCTGATGCCGGATGCTCACTTCATCTGCGAAGACATTCCCCTTCATCCTGAAGAGGGATTTACCTTTCTTCAACAACTGGCTGAAAGGGAAAAGCCCGATCTGATTATCGGCTCCTCGATGGGAGGGATGTACGGGGAACAACTTTATGGCTTTGACCGGATCCTGGTCAACCCGGCTTTCCAGATGGGAGAGACCATGTCAAGCCTGACCGGCAAACAGACATTCATGAACCCGCGCAAAGATGGCGTACAGGAATTTATGGTGACAAAATCCTTAATCAAGGAATATACGGAATTCTCTCATCACTGTTTTGCGTCCGTGACGCAAGAAGAACAAAATCGGGTGTATGGACTCTTCGGAGACAATGATCCTGTAGTGCATACCTTTGACCTGTTCCACCAACATTATCCGAACGCCATCCGTTTTCATGGCGAACACCGGTTGATCGACAAAGTAGCCTGGCACTATCTCATTCCGGTTATCCGCTGGATTGATGACAAGCAGGAGAATAGGGAAAGGCCGATCATCTATATCAACTATGAAGCGCTGCATGATCAATATGATCATCCTACCTCAAGCATGCACAAGGCTTACGAAGCACTACTGGATAATTATCAAGTGTATATCGTTGCCACAGCACCTGACTACGATGTGAAAGAGACGGAGAAAGTCCGTGCATGGATAGAAGAATACCTGAGCGCTCCTGCTTACCATCATACCATTTTCACCCATCGAAAGAGCGTGCTCTATGGTGACTATTTCATCGATCCGGATCCGGATGAAAATTTTATGGGTACGAATTTGAAATATGGCAGTGATGAATTCAAGACCTGGGACGAGATCATCACCTATTTCAGCAGATTAGGAGGACAATAGAGAATTTCACCTACTTCTTTTCATACAAATGAACTACTGACTCTGCAAATTCTTTTTTCCCCACAGCAGCACGAAGGCGCATCTTTAATCTGTAATTATAAATCGTCTGAGGAGAATAATGTAAAAACTGGGCAATACTGATACTGTCAGTGATGCCAATGCTGATCAAGGCATAGATCCTCAATTCCGGGGTCAGTCCACCATTTTCAGTCAACGACTGTTGACTGTCTGATCTTAAAAGAGCATTAAAATGCTTCAGAAAATCCGGAAGAGAAGAAAGAAAGGCTTTGTCAAACTGTACATAAAACCGGTGAAGATATTTGTCCTCAGCATTGTCAGAAGCCAATTCCCTCCTGACTTTATTCACCTTTCCAGCTGTGATCAAATTGAAAATCGATTTCCTGAAGTTTTTCACATCGGAGATATATTCCGATACAAGTTTATATACATCTATAAAATTACTGTTCCGGTAATCGATCTCCTCCTTTAGTTGAACGTTGTTTTGCTTCAACTGGCCTTCTATCGCATTCTTTTGATCTACCACCGTATGCAGCTGCTGGTTCATATCCTCCATTTTGGAAAGAGCTATGGCCAGATGATGCCTGCGGGAAATAACGACATAAAGCAAAACCGTAATGACAACTGCGGACAGAGAAAGCAGTAAGACAATCCACATCAACTGGAAATTTCTGTGTCGGAGACTATTGACGGCACTTTGAGTAATCTCCTGATGAGCATTCAAGATCGCCAGACTTCTGCCATAATCCTTATAATAATAAGCATTGTCTGTACACACCATCAGATAATTGAATGCCCGTGTACTGTTTTTATTGACAAAAGGAGTTCGTATCAGAGTGACCAGTGACTGAGCCTCCCGGTTAACGGAAGCTACATCATTAATAGCTGAACGAATCAGCCAATGACAATACAATCCCTGTCTGCCTTCCCGATGATACGTCCGGGCAATGGCATACGCAAGCATGGCAGCCTGGATGGAAGGTTCCTGTGTTTTCGAAAAATCAACAAAAAGACGATTCCGATTATTACACCCCAGAATACTATTCCTGTAATAATCATATACCCAATTGTCAGGATTCAAATATTTACTGAAATTGTTCCAGCATTCTTCTCTGGTCATACTAAACTTATCATCCGTTCCTTCTGTAGATATTTGCTGACGGCGCATATAGAACTCGAGATACACCATCGCCATCTTCGGCTGGACGAACCGCGGAAGACTATCTATAGGCCCCATCTCATCAATTTTGATCTTGGCCTTATAATAATCACCGCTGAGAATAGTCAGCAACAGGGCATCTATCTTTGCCTGAAGATACTCTGGGCGCATGCCCCCTTCCAAAGCATACCTCTGACTCATACGAGAATAATAAGCTGCCGAGTCAGGGTTAAATTTCATGTATTCATCATAGAGTCGCTTGCAATACACATACTTGTCAGACACTGTGGTACACGATAACATCTCTCTCTTGAGATTAACAATATTCCGCTCTTTATTGTTAATAATTTGAGAACGATCAGCTACGACTGAATCCAACTGTTCAAAATCACTTTCCAGGCAAATCTCCTGTTTTGACTCACGACAAGACACAATAGAGAAAGTACTTAAGACAAAAGGTACTAACCTAAATAAAGTAACAGAAAGTCCACTCTCCACAAATTTTGAACAATTCAATAGTTTCATGGTGCTAATTGCTTTGTCTTTGCAAAGATACCACCTTTTATTGACTTTATACTATTTTCTTTTGATTTATTAAAGGGAAAGATTTCCTAAAGTTCTTCAAAGTGTTTATTCATCAGAAGCAGATTTTATCAAAACCTCAAAGATCGTAAATCTTCTGGAGATCTCCACAACAGATCTGCCGGACCCCATAAAAGTAAAAACAGGAAAGAGGGGAAAGACGAACTAATACCCGCTAATATCCATCATGAATTAAATAGTTCAAATCTCTATGACTGAACTTCCCCAGAAATTGTATTAAAGAACAAGTTTCCTTCCCGATATTTAATACTAAGATACTGGTGATGCTTCCTGCTTTCTCATAAAACAAGACCTGAGAGATGTCCATACCTTCTCTTTCAGAAACCTCAACCTGATAGCCATCCTCTTCAAAATGTGCAGTAGCCTTGACAAAATCCTGTCTCATTCTGGGAGAACACTGATTCAAGTTAAGTTCCTTCACCGTATCCGTCTCATTCATCATATATATTTCCTGAGGCCTGCTTGACTCATTAAACTGTGACTTCAGCAGATGCTTTGGAGTGACAACATAGCTTGCATGCCTCATCTGCTTGAATTCCCGGAAGATCGTCTCTACCCTGGCATTCTGCGCAATCCCAGTCATACAGATCAACAGATAAACTGATATAATCATTATTCTTTTCATTGCTTAATCAATTAAGAGAACCACAAAGCCGACAGTCACGAGTAATTTCATCTTTACTTCTCATTGTCAAACAGTTTCATCACATTAGCTGGCGGCCGATGTGCATCCAGTTCTTTCTTCATAAAGTCCATATAAGGAGCAACATGCTTGAAAAAACGATAATATCCCTTACATAGATAGTTCAATCCGAACTCACCATATTTATCCTTAAGAAATCTGTTTTTAGGGCATTCGCCATTACAGGCAAACAGGAATTCACACTCCCGGCATTGCCGTGGCAAACTCTTATATTTTGCTTTCCCAAAGTCTTGCTGCCGCTTTGAATACAACATTTCCGTCAATGTCTTTTCATGCAGATTCCCTAATTTATACTCAGGATAAACAAAGTGGTCACAGCAATATACATCACCGTTGAATTCCATTACCGCCGCATGCCCACATTCCCTGGCCATATCACATATCCCCGGAGCGACCCCTGACCAATTGGCAAGCGTAGCATCGAAGAGTTGGATATAATAATCTCCCACATCTTCCCTGACCCATTCATCAAAAATCGTGCAGAGGAAATTCCCCCATTGCTCAGCCGTTATAGAAAAGTCAGCCAACTTCCCCTGCTCCTGCATCCCCGGTGCCAGGGTAAGTCCATCCGTCCTGTTTACGATACGCTCTACAATAGGAGTAAACTGGATATATTTGCAATGAATATCCTTGAAAAAATGATAGAAATCCAGAGGATAGTCGGCATTGAAATCATTAATGACAGCAAGCGCATTCCACTCTACACCATGCTTATTGAGCAAGCGGATTCCATTCATTACTTTCTGAAAAGACGGCTTCCCGCTTCTGGTCCGACGATATTCATCATGAAACTCCTGTGGCCCGTCAATAGATACACCGACAAGAAAATTGTTCTCCTTAAAGAACTCACACCATTCATCAGTGAGTAACGTCCCATTCGTCTGGATGCAATTGTCAATCTGCCTGCCCCCGGCATACCTCTTCTCAAGTTCCAATGCCTTTTTATAAAAGGATATAGGACGCATCAACGTCTCACCACCATGCCAGGTAAAAAGAACCTGCGGCAACGTCTGTGACTCAATATAATCCTTGACAAACTTTTCAAGGAGTTCGTCAGAGATGACACGATCCTTATATTGCTTATACAGGTTGCCCTTCTCCAGATAATAGCAATACTTACAAGCCAGATTGCACAAAGAACCCGCAGGTTTTAACATTACATATAAAGGTCTTCCGAAAGGAACAGCTGTTGACGTCATCTTGTTTGTTTTGATAGTTATAACACTACAATATTAGTAATTTTTTAAAGAATAAAGTCCTTTAATGCAAGAAAATTTAGTCCCTCGGCAAAGAAATCCGTATATTGAAGAGCCTCCAAACACGGATTATCCTTGACGAGGTAAGGATCAATATTCCGTCACATTCAGTTTCTTCCGGTATCCATTGAGTAACTTTTTCAAATAACCGGTTATCTTCTGTGTCCCTGCCTGACCATAAATATTATTCAATTCATGCGGGTCGTTCTTCAGATCATACAACTCATAGGTATCCAGATCCGGATCATTATGAGTAATATACCCCGTCTTGTCAAGCATCTGGAGGACGCCATATTCTGTCGTTCCAGGAGTGGTCTGATATTTTGATGTAGCACCCTTTAAGCCACCTTTTCCATAGAAATGTATCAACTTATATCTTTCAGTCCTCACACCATCATGCTTACGAACCATGTGGAATGTGGGATAATCATAATAATGATAGTATAAGCTTTTTCTCCAGTTGGCAGGCGTTTTACCAGTAAACAGAGGTTCAAGAGGCAGTCCGCTCATCGCCTTCAGTTGCTTTATTCCGGCTAACTTTAAGAATGTAGGAGCATAATCTATATTCTGGACCATCGCATAGCATTTTGTTCCCGGTTTTATGTGTCCGGGATAGGATATGATCAACGGTGTCCGGAAAGATTCTTCATACATGAAGCGCTTGTCAAACCAATTATGTTCTCCTAAATAAAAGCCTTGATCAGATGTGTAAATAATAATCGTATTCTTCAGCAAGCCATGAGCTTTAAGATAATCAATCAATTCGCCGACACCGTCATCAATGCCTTTTACACAACTCAGATAATCACGGAGGTAATGCTCATATTTCCATTCATATAAAGCATTACCGGTCAGATGTTGTGATAAGAATTTCTCATTTCTGGGTGTATAGTAATCCTCCCAGGCAGCACGCTGTTCAGGGGTCATCCGGTTAAGTCCTGCCATCAGGAATTTATAGGATAACCGGTCATAAGGAGAAGTAAGGGAATCCTTCAACTGTTCAATCTTCATATCCTGAATCAACTCCATGTCTTTAGATATAGACATTTTCTGAGTATGTGCAGCAGAACATCTTGTCCGATAATCATCATAAAAAGTTGAAGGAATCGGAAAGTTAGTCTTGTCATACATTCCCAAATATCTCAGATTAGGCATCTGATTCCTATGAGGAGCCTTAAAGTGCACCATTAAGCAAAAGGGCTGTTTTGTATTCCTATGGTTTAAGAATTCCAAAGCATGTTTAACTACAAGATCCGTACAGTATCCTTGTTCTCTGACAAATTTCCCATTTGTATCCGTCCCCTTGAAATCCGGATTATAGTATTCTCCCTGTCCGTTAAAGATATGATAATAGTCAAATCCTTTTGGAGTGCACATCATGTGCCATTTACCAACAATTGCTGTCTGATAATTTGCTTTCTGCAGCAGTTCGGTAAAGAAAGTCTTTGTGCTGTCAATACCCTCCCACAACTGCTTCTGACCATTCTGGTTGCTATATAGACCCGTCATGACACAGGCACGACTTGGAGTAGATAACGAATTTTCGACGAAAGCACGTTCAAAAATCATTCCGTTATTGGCTATCCTGTCAATATTGGGAGTTGGAGCCAACCTTGACACATCACTCCCATAAGCACTGATCGCATTATAGGAGTGGTCGTCACTCATAATATATAAGATATTGGGCTTTGGTGCTTTATTTCTGTCCGGTACACCTTTTGTGTGTGCTCCAGCGGTAACGGTAAGTAACGAAGACATGACGACCGCTATATTCCTGTTAAAAATCATACTTAATCCTTTAAGATATTCTTAATTACAACCTAGTTGGTTAGAGTATTTATATCAAACAATACCCGATTATAAAATGAATTCTAAAATCCTTTCAAGGATGAAGGCGGATATTGGCATACCATGCTAACATCCACCTTGCTCATCCACATTAATAATTATTTTACCGTAAATAGAACAGGCTCACATTCTTTCCAGCCATACCGGACGGCTTTAACATATAAGGTAGTGCCTGCCGGGAACGTTAAGGCTTTCGTATAAAGTTCATAAGTTTTACCATCCAATGACCATCCGATAGAGGCATTCTCTGTAAAATTGGTCACATATACCTTATGATTTATTGAATCCTGGGATACAAAAGGCTGTTTGGTAACACGTTGCTGACCATTTTGGTCTAACAACTCCGCTCTCATTTGAGCTTCCGGCAGCAAAGTTCCGTCATTCCCCTGGTCCCTCCAGCAATCCAGCGTATCGCGGAACTGTTTGATCACATTTTTATACTCAGGATCATGAATTGCATTATGGAATTCATTCGGATCAGTTGTCAAATCATAAAATTCTTCAGCAGGACGATCTTCATACCAGGATTTCATTTCTGGCCGCAAAGTGCCATTTTTATAAGCAGCATTCAGATCACGCGCTGCACGAACAGCATTTCTGTAATCCAATTCCATTCCATTAGGATCTTTGGTCAGGTTACGGATATATTCATATTTCTTATCCTGGACAAAATAAGATTGCCATTGAGCTATATCCTGGCGAGCCCGATTTGCAAAAATATATTTTCTTGCCTGGGGATGTTCCTGGGATAAATCAATCCCTTTCATTCGAAAATGTTTTTATTGCGAACAGCCTATAAATCGGCTATTCAGGTTTAACTTATTTGTTTTGACACAATAAAAGAATAAGCAGGCTGCGGTATGCTGTCTGCGGCTATTGGCTTAGGCA
>NZ_BAACAN010000016.1:0-68562 GCF_054687055.1 Segatella asaccharophila
CACGGTTCCTTGACGGTGATTACCGCAGGATGGGGACCTTCGGGACGGGCATAGGCCTCTCGCTGACCCATGACCTGGTACTGCTCCACCATGGCCGCATCGACTGCCGGAGCACGGAGGGAAAGGGTACTGTCTTTACCGTTTTCCTGCCGGTCAGGAAGGAGGACTACAGTAGCATGGAGACGGACAAGAAGGGGCCGGTCAGGGTGATGGGACCGGGGAGGGTGCCAGGCGTCACGGCACCGGCAGCCATTGCCCCGGACGAGAATTCTACGGAAACGGTTCCTCCTGTGTCCCTTCCTGAGGAGAAAGGACCGGAGGACGGTTATAAGGTCCTGCTGGTGGAAGACAACTCCGAGTTGCTCTCCATCATGAAGACCGTCCTGTCCGGACGGTACCAGATCCTGACGGCCAGGAACGGCCTGCAGGCCTGGAACATCATCCGGAAGGATGAACTGGACCTGGTGGTATCGGACGTGATGATGCCGGTGATGGACGGTATCGAACTGACCAAGAATATCAAACGCGACAAGAACTTCGCACAGTTGCCAGTCATTCTCCTCACTGCCAAGACGAGCGAGGAGGATCAGAATATCGGCTATAACTCCGGTGCTGACGACTATCTGACCAAACCGTTCAAAATGAAGGATCTGGAAATACATATTGATGCGATAATTGCAAACAGGCAACGTGTACGGGAACGTTTTGAAGCCCAAACGGACTTGCAACCGGACAGATCGCATTATACCAATCCTGATGAAGATTTTATCCGGAAGGCGATTGATTGTGTCAAGGGTCATCTTGATGACCCTGCCTATAACCGTGAGACTTTTGCAAGTGATATGGCTATGGGGGCCTCTTCTCTTTATAATAAACTCCGCGCCCTGACGGGTCAGAGCATTGTGGAGTTTATTACGAGTATCCGTTTGAAAAGGGCTTGCCAGATATTGAGAGACCATCCGAATATTTCCGTTAAGGAACTTTCTGGTAAGGTTGGTTTCAATACCCCCAAGTATTTCTCGAAATGCTTCAAGAAAGCCTTTCACGTCCTGCCGAATGATTTTATTACGGAAAAGGGTAAGAAGGGTGAGGGCTAAAGGGATAATCTTAAAAGTAAAATAATTATTTGTTCTGGTTCAGCACGCCTGAATCAGTATCTCTGTATTTCGTTTGCGTAGTTCTTTCCTTAAACTTTTTCCCGAATTCAAAATGATAGGCAAAGGTGACACTGAACAAATTCTTCAACTGTGTCAGATAGTAGGTCGACTGGCTGGGTGCTATCGCACTGACTCGCTCCGTACTTCGGCGGAAATTCGTAAAGGGATATAATACCTGGACTCGTAACTGCAACTGTTTATGGGTATAAATCAGACCTGTTTCTGCCGAATAAGGTGATTTTGCTATCGTTTCACCGAAAAGAGAGTTTTCTGGAGTCATGAACCTTTCGTAGAACGTTAAATCTTTATAGGTGAGCAGAGTGGTCAGTCCGAAATTAAATTTACTGTAGGTATGCCTGTACGTCAGTCCGTCAGACCAGAATCGTCGGAATCCTACATAGTACTCTCCTGAGAATTTCAGATCCCTGCCTAAGCGTATGTTCTCCGGATCAAAGAAAAGGACAGCCTTGAAAGACCTGTATGACTTCTGGTTTGATTCGGTGCAGACCAGTTTGCCGTCTTGTACATAATAGTATTCCATGATCGGGTCGGGCTGATAGGAATAGTTCACACGGAATACGGTCATGATTTTGTAATTGTTGAAAGTATAATTCAACGTGTGGTCATAAACCCGGTACGTTTTCAGGTTTGGATTTCCTTTGGACAACTGGATCGTATCTATCGCCTGTTCCACGTTGGTCAGTGATCCCAGTGAGGGTACGGAGGGACTTACGCTTAATGTGTATCCCAGCCAGCCGTATTTATGTGGAGACATCCCCAGACGCAGGGTGGGGGTGAAGATATAATAGGTATGATGGATGTCACCGTCCTTGAAATAGGAGCGTGTCATTCCCATACTGACCATATAGGAAAACGGTTTGAGATTACCCCTTAAGTCCGAGAACACAGAACTGTTAGCCTGGTTCATGGAGGAGACTACTGGATTCTGACCGGAATAGGCGTTTCTTGCATGCATCTGATAGTGTCTTATGCCGGCACTTAGAATAAACGGCTTGAAGGTCTTTTCATAAATGGCCTCTCCCCATACGGATTGTTTTCGTGCTTCCACATCTGTCAGAATATGGGCCAGGTCTGCATCCTTCTCCGTGTATTCTCTATAGAGACGATGTGTCTTGTCGTTGATCAGAGTGCCTACAATATCCACTTGGAAAGTCTGGCTCTTGTCAATCTGTTTATTGAAAAACACGTCTAGGGAAGGAGTGTAAGACTTATCGCTGGATAGCGTTTCTGAATAACTGTAGTTCTCACTTCCTCTTGAATAGAGCCTGTTGGTTTGATTGTCGTTGGGCCTGTGATAAAACCTGTTATAAAAAGCAATATTCAAGAGGTATTTGTCCGGTTCGGAGTAATTATATATCAGACTGAGTTTCTGGTCCACATGACTATATCGGTAGTCCAGGCCTTCCTGAAGACGCTCAATGGTCTTGTCTCCTAAATGGAAGGTCTCATCGGTATTGCTGTTCCTTTGGTTCCATCTTCTGAAATAGTTGTTATAATAGAGTCCGAACTGTGATTTCTTATGGTTCAGTTTGATGCCAACGTTGTTGTCTAATTCGTGTTCATGCATAACATCAGGAGAGCCGTTCGTATAGAGGCTGACCAGTCCTCCTGTCGTTTTTCTTTTTACGATGACATCGATTACAGCCCCTACGTTGTTATCCCCGTACTTCAATCCGGGATTGTCAATTACGTCTATCCTGACGATTTCCCTGGAAGGTATCGCCATGAATTCTTCCGCAGACGCCTTTACCCCGTTAATCCTCAGTTGCACGCTCCCTCCGTTGTCGGCAGAGATGGACTTGCCTACCACATCTACCCTGATATGGGGAACCATCATATTCCATAGCAGGTCGTAAGGATCGTGGGAGTGCCTTACGGCATCTTCCGTAGGAAAGACGACCATCCGGTCTATCTTGCGGAGGATCGGCTGTCCATGTACAGTGACGCCCTTGAGCAGGGTGGCATTCTGGTGAAGTTCCACGTCACCCAGGTCCAGATCCTTGTGCAGGCCTTTTAGCGTAATCCATATTTGTTCATAGCCGATGGAGGATAGTTTTAAAAGGTAGTTGCCTTTTTTAATGTTCGAGAATTCAAATTCTCCCTTGGGACCGCTTGACATACCTGCAATGAACGAAGAGTCAGCCCGGAGCAATGAGATGTCTGCGTCCTGTAGGGCTGACTTTGCGTTTCCTCCTGTTTGCTCATCTGCCGTGACCATTACCCGCCCCTTGATTCTGAAGGTGTTCTGGGCTTTTAAGAAACTTGGGGACGCCAGAAAGGGTAAAATGAGTATTGCGAGTAGGAACAACTTACAGTTGGTCTGAGGACAAAGGTGTTTATCATTATTAATCTTTGTTTGTTCACGGTCGTAAAAAATCATGGTCCGTTTATTATATGTATTTCGTCAAAGGTATAAAAATATTTTGAATAAATACTCATGAATGTTCAGCAAGAAGAACGGAATTAACTAAGTTTAAACGAATTAGTCTGTGTTAATCAAAGGAATATCTATAAATATTCATTGGTTTCTTAATGATGATGGCAAGTCCAGAAACTATTGTGAAAAAGGATAAGAAGGGTAAGGCAACACGGCATTCTCTTCTTTTGCATCAGTCCTGGTAAAATAAATGGCTTACTGCCGTGGCCCCAGGAACCTGTCTCCGTTCAGGTATATCATGTGGTCGGGCATTTCTGCGATTCTTTCTAATAAAGCTTAAGATGCCCGAACCTGCTCCTGCATCAAGGATATTCAACTCTTTCTTCTTGGGCAGGGTGAAAAGTGAAGCCATGAAACGTGCGGTGGTCAGACTGGTAAAAAACTGACCATATTGCTTACGCAAGGATTTGGGCATCTGTGCAATAAAATCATTCGTCCGTTTACTGACCCATTCCAATATCATATTTCCGGTTTTATCTACAAATATAGATAATTTTTCTAAGATCCTAAGTCTATTGAAATAAAAAACAATTTTTTTTCCTGTTTTGCCAATTTGATGATTCTGTTTTCAAGAAACTGATAGAGAGCAATCTATCTGGAATTGACCTGATGGAGAAAGGCAAACTCAAGATAACTTATTCAGCAAAATGCAGCATCGGAATGATCTTGATGCAGCATCGTGATGACCTGTATGCACCATTAAGACGATCTCTATGCACCATTGGGGCCCTCTCTATGCACCATTAAGATGATCTTAATGCACCATCTATGTGACAATTGGCCTTGATCGTGAAAATCAGCTCATTACTAATTGGATTTCTATTCAGCAGTTCTTCTTTAACTTGATTAAAGAGGAGTGTGATAGCATATCTTGACTTTAGCCGAATTAAATGGAGAATTTAATGGGGAATCTGACGGATTTGATTTGTTAAATAGTAGATGCGCTCCTGTTCAGTTCTTATGAGTGATGATGTTCATCGGTTATAAATTTAGGGAAATATTGGTAGAATAGTCGTTTTTGGAGTTTGCGAAGATAAAAATATATAAATCTGTTTTTTTTTAGTGATATTATTAAGGATTATGGTTATCTTTGTATCTGAGCGAAGAGGAAAAATAACCTTATAAGATGCTGTGACATGATACCAAAATTTTCAAAAATTCCGTGTAAATCCATAACAATGGAGTCTATTAAGGATTTTCTCGCAGACAGGAAAACTAAACGGATTAATTTTGCATGGATACAGCAAAATGCACTTCGGCCAAATAAGGATAGGGAAACTTTTGCCAAGTGGTGGTTTGATATTCCTTTTACGGAATCCATTGAATTGTTGCTAAGCAAGGATTTGGGTATTCCGATTGCCTTTCCTTCTAAAAACTATGACAATTATTGTCGTTATTTTAAAGATGAGGATAAAGATCAGTTAGATAAATATAAGGAGACTTTGGAAAAATGTAAGAATCTGGTTTTCTTACGTGATTGTCTGGACATATCTCTTGCATTATCCATGAATATTGGAAACGCGAATGAGAGGACAGAATTAGGCGAAGCTGAGTATCAAGTGAAATATCATCCGCAAGGATCGGATACCTGTAGATATTTTAATCTGCTTGTGTCTGAAACACAAAAGTGGTTGGAACAGTTACCTTACTTAAAAGAGGCCGATTATATCTGTTGTGTGCCTACTAGTCATACTTTTATGAAGCAAATAGTATCCCAACTTACTGGTTTTGGATTTAAGGATATTTCTGCTGGAATTTCTTGGATCAGTAAGCAGAAACAATTAAAAGAAGCTGAAAATTCGATTCAGAAATTAGACATCCTAAATCGATCTGGATTAAAGATTTCAACGGGTATTGATTTAAAGAATAAGACGGTATTACTTATGGATGATCTTTATCAATCAGGAACCACCATGCAGTTTGTGGCAATGAAATTAAAGCAGGCTGGTGCCCGACATGTTTATGGTTTAGCTCTAGTTAAGGCCTTGAGTAATGATTAAATGATGTAGAATATGGATTGGTCCAGTGATGAAAATATTAAAATTACCTATCGTCTTTTAAGAATAAAGGGATATGGTCCGGCAAAGGCCAACAAATTATTGTGGTCCTTAAAACCATCCATAGAGAATTCGAAAGAATTTGAAGCATCTCTCTATTGTGCTTTGAAACCACAGGAGAAGAAAGAATTTGAAGATCCTTTCGAACTTTATCAGGATAGTAATGAACGGATAGGTTATATCTCTGTGCTTGATGATCTGCTTTATCCAAGTATGTTGCGTACTTCGCTTCGGCATAACTCACCAACTGTGTTGTCATTCATGGGTAACGTGAATTTGTTGAAAAAAGAAAAAATAGGTTTCAGTGGTTCTCGAAAAGTTTCAGAGAGAGGGATATGGATAGCAGGAGATTGCGTTAAGCAATTAGCACAAGATGATGTCTGTGTGGTTTCTGGTTATGCCAAAGGTGTCGACTTGATAGCTCTTGAGGCAGCTCTCAGAAATGGTGCAACTTCTATTGTCGTTTTGCCTGAAGGGATAAGTAACTTTCGTATCCGTCCCGAATTACGAGAACTCTGGGACTGGAATCGTGTCCTGGTTGTAAGTGAGTTTACCCCTCATGCCAGATGGATGGTCAGTCATGCTATGGCACGGAATAAAACCATTATAGGGTTGAGTGATATGATGCTGGTAATTGAGGCAGGAAAGACAGGGGGCAGCCTCGATGCAGGACTTAAGACCCTTCAGGCTGGAAAAGCTCTGTTTGTTCCTAGATTCCGGGAGTTTCCAGAATCTGCTTTTGGTAACTTAATTCTGTTAAGGAATGGTGCATACGCCTTAGGTTTGGGACGTGGTACACATCATACAAACATTGAACTGATCCGGATTTTGATGCATCGTCGTTCAATGGAACTGTTTAAATAATATATTAGGAGAGAAGGATAAAGTAGTTGGCTGAATCAGCAGTGTGAAGTTCAAACAGTGGCCATCTTGATCCTTGTACGAATACTAAACTCCCGTTTAAATCTTTGTGACTTGTTGAGGGAGGTAAGTGGTTATTCCTGTTGAGTGGGGTAAATCGGTGTTAAGAGAAGCACAGGCAGGTTAATATCTGTTATAGATTGAAAACTTTCCACGAAAATATTTGCCGAATAAAAATATTTCCCTTATCTTTGCTGCATATTTCCATTGGAAAATATTTCTAATGAAATGATGGCGATTTTGAACTTTATATAGGATGAACATAAAAAAGAATCATACATTCGGCGTAGCCATGATAATGGTGGCACTGGTGACTTTTATCTGGAGTTGTGGATCTGCAACAGGCAAGAAGGGGCAGGAGCAATCCGGATCAGCAGGAGTGAAAGATCAACAACGGGCAGAAGTAGCCCGTCAGTCAAATAATCATAAGGAGAAACAGAATATGAAACCAATAGAATTGACATCGGATGAGTTTAAGAAGAAAGTAATGGACTTTGACCAGCATCCAAACGACTGGAAATTTGAGGGGGACAAACCGGCTATCGTAGACTTCTATGCTACCTGGTGCGGACCGTGCAAGGCCACGGCACCGATCATGGATCAATTAGCGGTCGAATATGCAGGGAAGATCGACTTTTATAAGGTTGATATTGATCAGCAACAGGATGTGGCAGCTGCCTTTAATGTGCAGTCCATCCCTACAATTCTTTTCATCCCGAAGAAGGGAGAACCGAATATGTCAGTAGGAGCGATGATGAAAAATCAGTTTGAAAATATTATTCAGAAACAATTATTGAAGTAGGTTGACGTTTTTATAAGGAATAGATTGTAACGTGCGGACTGTCGGTTTTACCCGGTAGTCCGCTTAACTCGTTTTTAGAATCATGGACCATCACTGTATTTGTAAACTTAGAAAAATTTATAAGGCATTATCCGTACTTGAAGATCAGATGATGCAGACCTTCGGGCTGAATCTCAATGAGACAATGCTGCTTTGTTTGTTGTCAAAATATGAGAACCCGACAGCTAACGAGATCTCTGAACAGATGAGTCTGTCTCATTCCAATGCTTCCAAGGTGATTGCCTCCCTGGAAAAGAAGGGACTGATCAGTCGAAAAATCTGTAAGGAAGATAAGCGCAGTATGCGTTTCAATCTGACCCGAGAAGGGCGGGAACAACTTGAAAAGGTGAATTGTGAGAACATCGTCCTGCCGGATTGTCTCCAATCATTGATGTAAAAGTAAATTTTTATTCCAGTGATGCCTTAGGTTGGAATAATGCATCATTTTCCTGTCCGTAATTGACGTAACTCAAAGCATCTCATAAAAAAGACCTTACCTCTGTCGGATATTGCAAAAGCAATAAAGACAGTGATAAGGTCTTTAATTGATGGAACTATTTAATATTTATTCTATTTAGTATTTGAAAATCAGAATGCAAACACAGCTCTGACACTCTTTGTTTTATCGTCTTTTCCACTTTTATATAATGTAGGTTGTGACTGATAAAAACCTATGGCAGCATTACCGAGATCATTGTCTCCTGTTTCGTAGATGGTTGTAGAGGTCCAATATCCGTTATAGTAACCAGCGTTGATAGGATTGTTATATTGATCGGTTTTAGAAATAGAACTAATAATTTCAGAAACTTTTAATGCCTTAGACCACTGGCCTGCAGTTGGCAAATACCAACCAGTTGCTTTTGGGAAATTGGTTAGAGGGTATGTAGTGTTATAGTTATAAGCTGCTTCCCATGCGGGATAATCGGAATCTGTTCCTAAATGTAAATCTTTGTAAGTACCATCATAGCCACTGTTGAAATCTTGTGTATCTTCTCCTAATTTGTAATTTTTGAGAGGACTTGGCAGAGCGGCAGCACCTTCTTTAGGCCCCCAAATGTTGTTTGGTTTAACCTCTGTTAATGACATGACATATCCATGTGTGGCACCGGCATCTTTTTCCTCTTGGCTCAGACTATCAGAGATTAAGACACCAATAGCCTCATTACCATTTGAATCTTTTTCATTGCTGCCCCATGTCCCATCACTATAGACATAATCTCCGACGCTGATGCCCTTCTCCAGACTTGTAATTGTCTTTGTCTGAACAGTAGCAGAAGGGAAATTCTTGTCGGTTAAAGTAATGTTCTTTGTATAAGTACCACTTGTACAAGTTAATTTTATAACGAGGGTGCCACTGACGCTTGTTCTGGCAGGTACAGCCAGGTAGACACTCGCTTGACCATTTGTTATTGCAATTGAAGGGTTGGATAGTGTCAGAGAGTTGGCATCTGTGGCCGACAGGTCTGCGTTATGTGTTGTGGAATTGAACGTATAGTCTGCCTTGTTTGCGAACAACGATTGGTTATTTGAACTGGTGAAAGAAAAACTTGCATCCGTGATCGTTCCGGAGAGTTGGGTGTCATTGAAATCAAGTCTCAAGACACAGATCTGATGATTGAAAGATACAATCTTCGAAGGATCTCCCTTTCCATACATTAGGTCATATTTGGCAATATTGTCACAAGCCCCATTCTGCCCTGTGAAGTCAACGGAGACTGAGAAAGGACTGCCAGATAGGGTAATATTGCTGTTTGTATTATAGTTGAATCCGTAGATGGAATCGCCCTTTGCAAATTGTTGAGCTTGCGTATCCGTAACCTCACCGATGAAATCATTGCTTGCTTTCCAATTTAATGACATAGGGTTAGAAGTGTCATCAGCAAATGAGACGGATAAAGCATCTCCCGTTCCCCACGCTGTGGTGAAGACATTATCCTTATCCGATTCTGTAACACGAGTGCTGCCTGTGTTGCCTGTGTTTATGGACGCATTCAGTGCTACTTGCGCTGATTTTGTGGCATTTGTGGTGCTATCATCTGTAGAACAGGATGCCAGTCCTAAGACCAGGATTCCTATCAGGAATACATATATTTTTTTCATAATTATATCTTTCTCTAATTGTTTGTCTTGTTTTACAAGGATCTGCCATTAGCATTTTTTTATAGATTATTCCCTCTAATTTATCTGACAGATTCTGCTTAATTGTTAAATCATCTTGAATAATCGTTCAAATTTATAAAACATTTAAATTATTCTTTCTCTCTTGAGATAGTCAATGGACGAAGATTCATGTAATAAATCCTTCATCAGATCATTCTCCCTTTTTGTATGGCTTGATTCAAAAAAATAATAAACCTCCATACTTCTTTTAAGGATTACTGGTAGTATTTCCCCAGGTATCACTTCCACTATTGTCGTTGTTTTCAGTCCAATCTCCTGGGCTGCTGCCACCAGTGTTGTTATTACTCCCAGGTTTTGCGGTCATACTTGTGGAGGCCATCAGGCTCTCCACATCCACTTTGAGGCACTCCACACGGGGGGCCTCATACTTCATCTTTTCCATCATTTTTTATATTTAACCATTAATAAATTTACAAAAACAATAATCAGTACTCATAAAATGTATATGTATCAACCTACTTACATTTTAGTTTTGAACTAATTATCATTTCGAGGTGCAAAAGTAATAGAAACTTTTGTATGTTGCAATTATTTTATAAACAAACGTAGGATATTTAATTATATTAAGTTTAGTTAGCGCAATTTAATGTATACTCGCCCAGTTTTATGAAAATTGAGATTTCTCCAGTTTGATAATAAGCCGGAAAAGTTTCTTCAGTAGTTGCATGAATTTACTTTATTCTTACTTTTATAAATGAATATATGCTGATTATCAGTCATTTACGTTTATTCGAGGCTTACTTTATTTTTTTACGTAGAAGTGGGACGATGTCTATAAACAGTAACTTTGCATCGAGAAAAATTGGAAAGATACCATTGTGAAAAAATGGGTATGCACCTGGAAATAACTTTATCGTAGAGTGTAATCATGAGAAGTTCAGACATAAAAATAAAATTTATGGAAAAATGCAGAATGAATAATGAGCAGGAATGATTTTATTCAGGAAAGGAGAGAGTTATAATGACAATGGATGGGCATCAGAAAAAGAAGGGGCGTATGTTGATGATGCCATTATCCTTTTAAGGTCAAGACTTGCTGTATTTAATCTTATTTGATCAGAATGTACTTAAAAATTATTCATCATCGAGTTTATCAATTGCCTGTTCCAGTTAGGAGGGGAGAGTTATGTGCAGGCCATTCTTGTCCGTCCGGAGCAGAAATGTCAGAGCCGTATTGAGCTATGCCGACGGACTCAGATATGGAAGGGTCAGACAGAGAGATAGGAGTCGTTGTAGAATTTCGAAATGAACAGGAAATAAAATAGAGAATAGTATGAAAAGATTTCTTCTGTTAGTTATAGGTTTACTTCTTATCACAACGGGCATAAAGGCTCAGGAAGTAGCAGTCAAGACAAACATCCTTTATGATGCTACCGCTACGTTCAGTTTAGGAGTAGAGACGGACCTGTCCAGGAAGTGGACGCTGGACGTCTCCGGGAACTATAATCCGTGGACCTTTTCCCATAATCGGAAATGGAAGCACTGGTTGGTACAACCTGAGGTGCGTTACTGGAACTGCGACAAGATGCGTGGTTCCTTCTGGGCTGCGCACCTGTTAGGCGGTCAGTACAATGTCGGGAATGTGAATGCTGACTTCACCTTTTTAGGGACCCCGTTCTCCAAGTTGAAGGATGCCCGTTACGCCGGCTGGATGGTTGGTGGTGGTGCCGGTTATGGTTATTCGTGGATGTTGTCACGCCACTGGAACATCGAGGCCGAGTTGGCTGCCGGATATGTCTATACCCGGTATGATAAGTACGACTGTACTACCTGTGGCAGCAAATTAGAGAGTAACAAGTCTCATCATTATGTAGGACCGACAAAGGCGGCCCTGAATCTTATTTATGTTTTTTGAACCAAAAGGGCATGAAGAAAATGAATATACAATTCCTGGTGGCCGTCCTGACAGTTCTGGCCTTACCCACAGTCGTTGATGCACAGATGCTGCAAGACACGAAAGTGAACGTGATGAATACTTCTGTCCGGAAGGAGGGGAAGGATGTCTTGCTGGACCTGGATATGGACCTGAGCAACCTGCACCTTCCTGCAAACCGCGGGCTGGTGTTTACGCCGATGTTCAAAAATCCTGCTGATACCTTGAAACTGCCAGCGGCTGAGATTATGGGGAAGGACCGGTATATCTACTACCAGCGCACCAGGCAGACGGCAACGCCGGATCCGGCATTGGTGGTCAGGAGAAGGAATGGAAAGCGGCAGACGGTCCACTACAGTTATGTGGTACCCTTCAAGAACTGGATGTGCCAGTCGGAGCTGACTATGGGGGAGGGGCTTTGCGGGTGCACCCAGACCCTGCTGTCTTCCAGGCCGCTGCAGTCGCTCCGCAGTCTGGCCTTTGCTCCCGAGGCGTGGAATTTCAGGTATGCCTATATCCAGCCGGGCGAAGAAGATGTCAAAAGGCGGATGCAGGCCGGCAGTGCCAGGCTGAACTTTGCCGTCAGCAGTTCCGTGGTCGTTCCCGGCTATGAGAACAATCCTGTGGAACTGGGGAAGATCCGCCGGACCATAGAAGCGATCCAGGATGACCCTGACATGAAGATTACCGGAATCACCCTGCATGGCTATGCCTCCCCGGACGGAGCCTACCACCGCAATCTGGTGCTTTCCCGCAGGCGCACGCAGGCACTGGTTTCCTGGCTTTGCCGTCAGTATCATTTTCCGAAAGACCTGTTTCAGGTGGACTGGACTGCGGAGGACTGGCAGGGAGTCAGGGAGTATGTAGACCGAGGCACTCTCCCACAGCGGGAGGAGGTACTGTCCGCCATAGACAGTCGCCGTGCCCCGGACGATAAGGAAGGGTACCTGAAAAAGTGTTATCCGCGATCTTATCGGATACTCGTGGACAGTGTCTACCCGGAATTGCGGCGTACCGATTACACGGTAAACTATTCCATCCGGAAATTTAACCTTGAGGAAGCTCGCAGCATCGTCAGGACCCATCCTCAAAAACTCTCCCTGATCGAGATGTACAGGGTGGCCCAGAGTTACCGCCCCGGCAGTGAGGACTTCAACCAGGTCTTCGATGTGGCTGTACGGATGTATCCGGACAGCAAACTGGCCAATCTGAATGCGGCAAATGCGGCATTGAGTCGTGGTGACACCGTCAGTGCCGAGCGGTTCCTGTCCAGGACAGGAGACTCTCCTGAGGCAGAGAATGCCCGGGGCATCCTGGCTGTCAGGAAAGGTGATGCGGAAAAGGCAAAGTATTATTTTAAGAAGTCTGCTGCTGCCGGGCTTGATGCGGCAGGATATAACCTGCAAGAGTTATTAAAAAATCAATAATAGAATAATAGAGAGTATATAATTTGTTTAATTCTAATTTTTCAATGATGAAAGTAAGTAAAATTTTAGTGCTGGGAATGCTTGTAACAAGCATTTTCGCATCGTGTAGCAATGAGGACACGGCAGGAAATGGGAGCAAGAGTCTTGCAAAAGGGGATGCGTATATTACCCTGGCTGTCTCAGGAAGCGAGATCCCGGGCTCAAGGACTACCGGAGATCAGCATCAGAATGCTACTTCTGATGAGAGTAAGATCAATAATCTGGCTTTGTATCTTGTTGATCCTAGTTCGAAGGCAGTTGTCTTTTCTACGGATGTGGCTGCTGCACAGTTGATTTCAAATACAGCAACTGATCCGACATATACGACTACTCCTATACCTGTGACGGGAGTGGGGACTGGTGTGCAACTGGGTACAGAATATGATGTTTATGTGGTTGCCAACAAGACGGTAAGTGATATTGCTATGGGGAAAACCTGGGTTGCCACAAAGGTCCTGAAAACGACCAACTCTGATGCTACGGACTTCTATAAATCAGCTACAGATGGTAATTTCACCATGTTTAATGAGTCGAATACACCTAATAATACACCTAATGCTGATGCAAGTGGCAAGGTGACCATTACTTCTACGAATGACTCAAAATCGAATCCGGCAAGAGTGAATGCCGATGGAACAACGATTAAACCGATCAAATTGGATCGTCTGACAGCCAAGGTCCAAGCACAGGACGGCAGTGCATCCGGCAGTAATCTTGACATCAGTGGGATCACCGGCAAGCAGGCCAGTTTTATCTCTGGCATCAGCATGGACGGTTATGTCATCCTGAACGGAACTCAGTCTACGTATTTGCAGCAGGCATGGTCCGGAACGGTAGCACCTTATGTCCTGAATACTCCGTCACCTAATACCTTTTACGGACAGTTTGGTACTTATGCAACCGTTACATCCGGAGCAACCGCAGGTTCTTATACAACGGTGAAAGACAATACCTCTGATGGTCAGATCCCGTTCACAACAGCTAAAGCTCCTGTCTACTGTCTGGAAAATAATACGGAAGTGAAAAACAGTGATGACAAGGTAACGAATACCACAGGTCTGATCTATAAATACCAGGTAACCGTTAATGGTAGTGATGGGCTGGCAGGAAGCAATTGTTTCTATGGTTACAATGGCCAGTATTTCGCAACATTGAGTGCGATTCAATCCACCTATCCGAATGTCTTCGGTACGGGTGCTGCTGCTACAGATCTTCAAACGGCAAAGGACCTGCTTACTAATAAAAATGGGACCGGAACTGCAACCGAGCAGTCCGTATCTGATTTCCGTGCGAAGTATAATATCGAAGTGTTCAGAAACGGTATCATGTACTATACTTATTTTATCAAGGATCAGAATTATAAGGATCCAACTGCTGTTACAGGTACTGACAGTCATATCTATGCTGTTTTGCGCAATACGGTTTATGACCTTCACGTGGCTTCCCTTTTGAGGATCGGCAATGATATTCCTGGTGGATGGAATCCCGGTGGCCCGGACACTCCTGTGGATCAGAAAGACTATTATATGCAGGTTCAGGTATCTGTTAACCCATGGGTTCTCAGTTCTACAGACATTAATTTACAATAAAAGAGAAACGGAGCAGAATTTCTGCTCTGGATTTTGATTCGTGTTTTTGGGCGCTTCCTTATGATGTTAATCTCCCTTTTTATTTAGGGGAGCGCCCTTTAATCCATCAGAAGATAGGCAGCAGGGAGATAAAGACGGTGGTGATACCGTCATTGAGGAAGAAAGAGATCAGTCTCTTGAGAAGGCAAGGAGGAGTTCTTCCGTTGTCCTTTGCCAGGAGGCGACACTATATATAAGATTATACATCATCAATCAAACGATATGAAACGAAAGGCTTTTGGGCGTAATGGATTACTGGGTATCCTGCTTGCGGTGGTACTGATGGGTATGTCGTCCTGCATTAATGACGACCAGGATAACTGCGGGTTGTCCGTACGTTTCCAGTACACTTATAATATCAAGGGCGCTGATGCCTTTCCTGAAGAGGTGAATAGCGTGAAAGTATGGATCTTTGACCATAACGGCCTTCTGGTCAAGACGGTTGAGGACTCCCGGGACCATTTCGGAACAGGCTATGCCATGAAGATCACCGGATTGAAGGCAGGCAAGTACACGCTGGTCTGCCTGGCCCGTGACCGGCAGGGAGTAGACGAAAGTAAGGATTTCGCCTTTCCACAACTGAAGACAGGCGTTTCTACGCTGAAGGACCTGAATGTCCGCCTGAACCGTAATGCAGACAATACCTGCAATACGGATCTGGCAGCCCTGTATGACGGGATGCTGGATATAGACTATTCCGGGAATCCGCAGACCGTCACGATCAGTCTGATGAAACTGACCAAGAAGTTCAGGGTGATCCTCATGCCATACGCCGGAATGGCTGATCTGTCAGCAGATGATTTCGGATTCATGATCAAAGGTTCCGCGGGATGGCTGGACTACAAAGGAGACCGCTATCAGCCGGATTCCGTCACCTATACGCCGTACAGCCTGAAGACCGTCTCAGATTCCACGGCTTCTGGCACAGAGGAGCCAGTGGCACGGGCTGTCGTGGCTGACCTGAATACCTCGCGGCTGTTGGGTGATGCCAGTCCCCGTCTGATCATCACCGATAAGAAGAAAGGCAAGGTCCTCCTAAACCTGAACCTCACCTGGTTCCTCTCTTTGCAGGGCATCGGTGAGCATCGTGCAGAATGGAGTGACCAGGAATATCTCGACAGACAGGACTATTATAACCTGACCTTCTTCGTGCAGGGTGACGTGTTCATGACCGGCAGGATTGTCGTGAACGGCTGGGTCGTTTCGTTGAATGATGTTCATCTGTAAAAACAGCGAAGATTATGAGAAATCATCCGTTTAAATATACCCTTGAGCTCTTGCCGGCTCTGATGTCACTCCTTTTTGGGGTCTCATCCTGTTCTTCAGATGCCGGGCTGCAGCGAGAGACGGAAGGAAACACGAATTATATCAAGGTGGATTTTTCACCGGTACAGGCAGTCGTGCGCAGCAGTCGTGCGGCAGGTGATCAGGCAGCCGGTTCGGCAGCCGAGTCGGCTTTCCATACCATACGGGTCTGGGTGTTTGACAGTAAGGCCACTGATCCCACTGCTACACCCCTGTCGGATGTAGAGATCAGTGATGCCCACCGCTACCAGGACAATTCCGGACGACTGTCCACAGAGATTAAAGTGCCCAGGACGGTTGCCGACTGTGATCTCTACATCCTGGCCAATGCGGAGAGTCTGGGCAGCCTCGGCACACTTACCGGTGATGAGACGCGAGGTCAATTGGAGGCACTGGCATTCGCGGCAGCTCCGGCGATGGCCGACGTGCCGTCAAAAGGGTTGCTGGTCTCCCGGATTGTAAAGAAGGTGAGTGTCTCCCGGTTCAAGGACGGGCAGGAGACCGTGCAGGTCCCTCTGCTGCGGGCCGTGGCGAAGGTGGATTTCTTCGTTACCAAGCGTACGGGTATGGGCACACCTGCCATCACAGGAATCTCTATAGGTGGGAACACCTTTCCTGATCAGGCTTGTGTCTTTCCCGCATCCGCAGACTATTCAGAGGTCATACCCGATCCGGGCGCTGCCCATATCGTAGATGCTGACGGTTATGAGACGGCCGGGATAACCTATCCGGGTATCTCCTCCCAGACACCCTTTACCGCCATCAGAGAGGCAGACAGTCCTCTCCTCCGTGAGAGTGGTGAGGATGCCCAAAGCTATAAGGACCGGTTGACTGCCGGCGCTTCCCTGGCAGCGTCGTCCTATCTGAAGGAAACGGATAAGACCTTATCGTGCACCCTCTTTTACCGCACAGGTGTGTCAGCGCCGGAGAAATCGCTGACCTTTGACCTGAACGGACAATTGTTGAGAAACCATGAGCTGGTGGTCTATGCTTATTTCAAGGGAGGACAACTCTATGCCGTTCCTGCCGTGATGGACTGGACGGATGGCGGGACTTTCGACTTCTCTGCCCATATCGAGACCCAACTGGCCCGCGGACCTTATAAGGAAGATGAGGGGGGCAGGGTGGCCGTGGCTTACGATAAGGATAACCCGACGGGATATGCCAACCAACTCACCCTGACAGTCTCCTCGCCTGAGGGCCAGCAGTGGATCCTCCAGAGCGATAATCCTGATTTCGGATTTGTTACCGTAAACAATGGCGTCGCCTCTTCTCTTGTCAGTGACCAACTGACGGGAGTGGGTGGTCAGGGACCGGTCACTTTCTATTTCGTTCCCAAGCGGGACATAGACCTTACGGATCCTAACCGAAACTATCAGGCGGACCTGTATCTGACGATTCCGGGTTATAATGAATCCGCTGCGGGCAAGATCCCGTTTAATTCTGGCTTCGGAAAACTGCCGGGCAGTGAGACGGATATACAGTATGGCCTGGTTTCCAAATCTGTGTATAATGGACTGGCCACAAACAACTAATAATGTGTAGATGATGAAATTAAGATATTTATCCGGTGTGATACTTTCTGCAGGTCTGACGGCATTCCTGTCATCCTGCATGACGGATGATGTGGAGACTGCTGTGGGGCATGGACTGACCATGGAGGTCAGCATTGCCAATACCCAGGTGTCGTCTTCTACGAGAGCCGCCGACGGTACGGCTTCTGACGGGACCCTGAACGAGGACCAACTGAAGACGCTTGATGTCTACATCTTCAATCAGGACGGGACTTCCAGACTCTTCTATGGCCATTATGATGCGGTGACACCGGGGAATAAGGTTACCCTGGATTCCGATCCCTCATGGCGGAATCAGTTCAGCAGTTCCGGCAGGTATCAGGTTTATGCCCTTGCTAACTATACCGGCGGCGGATTGTCCGCGATCAGTACGGTCACCGGTCTGAAGGCCCTGTCGCAGACGGATCAAGATATTTACAAGTTGTATGCTGCGGGCAGTGCAGCAGGCTCGTCCGAATATTCATCCGACAAGACATTCCTCATGGACGGAGAGGCAGACTGGACCCCTTCCACTCCTGTCAGCGAGGATGAGACGGTAAATATCAGTTTGAAGCGTGCCGCCGCCAAAATCAAAGTGTCTGTGAGTCTGACCCCTGACATGCTCCAGGCTTACAGTTTGCAGTCGAATGCCTGCACGTGGAAGTTTGTGAACTATACGGATAATACGGCAGCCATTGACGGCGGTGATGCCGTCGTTCCGGAAGAAAAGACCACCGGAACGCTACGGTCCGGGCAGTTTGCGGCTGACGGCACCGGATCAATCACCACTTATACGTATGCGGATGACTGGAGCAGTCAGTCTTCAGACCATGCCCCTTCTCTCCTGGTGAACCTGCCGGTTACGGATAAGACCTCCGGGAAGGCGTATGATGGAAATTACTACCGTATCCCCCTGCAGCCGGTCAAGGTAACGAAAATAGACCGGAACTATATCTATATGATTAATGCTTCCATAGGTACGCTCGGCAGTTCAACGGAACTGACAGATAAAGATTTCGGTCCTGTGAACTACAGTGTCATCCCCTGGACAGTAGATGACATAGACGTGAATGCGGATAAGATAAATTATTTGACGGTGAGCCCGGTCGATGTTGTCATGCAGTATCTTACGACGGATACTGAAGTGCGCTATTATTCCTCCTCTGATGTCACTGTCAGTATAGATGAGGTGTATTATTATGATGCGGACGGCAATAAGCAGACCATTCCTTCTTCACAGTATGGCAACTATGGCCTATCCGTGACTCCGTCTGCCGACCTTAAGAAGGGGACGGTCACCATCAAGTCCGATCTTCCAGATAACAAGGGTATCCGGTATATCAAGTTTACCATCAGCAATGCTGACGGGAAGTCACAGCAGGTGTATGTCAGGCAGTACCCGCTGGAGTACATCCAGTTTATTAATGGCTGGTATTCCACGAAGACAGATAACAATTGGGTGGACTGGCAGACAGATCAGACCCCACATTCTCAGAAGAGAATTTGCAATGACTCTCATTTTGAGGCTAAGGTGTATGACAATGGCATCTATCCAATTACAGAAAGTAGTAGTTGGGGAGGTTATACGGCACAGAAAGGCCGGTGGTATGGTTATCTTGACAATCGCTGCATGTATGTGATAGAGGTCACCAGCACCAGCGATACCTATACCATTTCTCATCCGAGAATGGACAGCCATGGATTGTCACAGGACAATGTTGTTTCCCCGGCGTTTATGATCGCGTCACAGTTGGGTGCTGTTACAAGTTTTGGTAATGATGGAGAGGCGGCGGCCACACATTGCCAGGTTTACCGCGAGGTGGATACCTCAGGTAAAAAATACGACGGGTGGCGTTTGCCTACCGCTGAAGAGCTGGGTATTATCAAGGAGTATCAGACGGGGAACAATACCGTGATGAAACCCGTACTGACCGGAAGCAACTATTTTGCCGCTGACGGGACTGCACCAGTTATCTTTCCTCACGGTGATCTTGGGAATTATGTGCGTTGTGTACGGGACTTAACTCCGGAGGAAGTAAAGGCTTTAGATGCCGATAAAAAGTAATGGGTATGAAAAAAATTGGATGGATCAATATACTGTTTAGCATCTTTCTTGTGACCCTGGCTGCCTGTACGGATGATGACGGTCAGGACTCCTCATGGCATGGCAAGGAGATGCGGGTGAATCTAAGGGTGTCCGTACCGGCGTGGACAGAAAATACACGTGCAGGCAGCACATCAGTGGAGGAGGGCATCAATGACTTCCAGTTGCTGTGCTTTGACAAGGACGGGTACTTTGTCGGTCGCAGGGCAGTGACATTCACCTCTTCCCAGGGAACACCGTCCGGAGGAACGCTGACGGGGACGGTACCTTCGACGACCTGCCGGATCCATTTCATCGCGAATGGTGATTTCTCCTCGTTCAATGATACGCAGAGCATGGGAGTGAATGAGAACACCGTCGTTTCCGCCTTGACCTCAGCAACCGGAGATCAGCGGATGACCTATTGGGGCTACAAGCGTTTTTCTACCCCAGACGAGATGGCGGGATTCCTGGATGCCGGCACGAATGTGGTGTACCTGCTCCGTGACCGCGCGATGATCACCGTGGAAAGCAAGGCTTCGGACATTACCTCGGTCCAGTCTGCCGTGTGTCACGGACTGGAGAAGGGTACAGTGGCACCCTTTGATCAAACTGACCTGAGTTCTCCTTTTACATACGATGATGCGAGAGGAGTGGATTTTATCACTAAGCCAGTGGACCAGTCTCTGTTTCCTGATCCGGAAGAAGTAAGTGCTCCCGGCACAGCCCAGTATGTCTTTGAAAATCCTAACAGTTCAAACAGTCCTCTGGTCGTGATCCTGAAGGTCACCTACACGGACGCGACAGTGAAATACCATAAGATTCTGTTGCTTGACGGGGATTATAACCCGATTCCGGTCATCAGGAATCACCAGTATAATATCGTGGTTAACAAACTTGCGCCGGAACTGGGGTACGACTCCTTTTCTGACGCGCTGAACGGGAATGCGTCCAATAATCCTTTCCTGTATATTGAGGACATCATTCCAGGCGTTTCTGACAATGGCAGTACGCTGACCATTACCAATGGCACCACCCAGATCTTTCATTCCAGTGGCGTGCAGACTATAGATTTCAATTATGTCTCGTCCGGGACTGGTATTTCGATCAGTTCTTTTCAAGCGGGGTGGCTCGTCAATGGCGGAATCGCCGATCAGCAGGAATGCTCGGTGACCTCCTATGATCCGAGCACGGGAGACGGGCAGATAACCATAAAACTGAATGCGGTGAACGGTACCCCTCAATTCGGGACGCTGTATATCAAGGATAAGAATGGGCTGATCCGTAAGATCCATGTTGTCTCGGTGGATAATTACCAATTTGGCAACCTCTCTCTTTCTCCGTCATCCGGTGTCGGCACATCGGCGGGGCAGACAGTCACGCTGACCTTTACCATTCCGGATAACTATCCGACGGCCCTCATGCCTTTGAAGGTCATGTTTGCCACCAATGATCTGAATGCTACGACAGACAACCAACTCGGCGTTTCCGTGGAATCCACGTCAGACATCGGTCAGTCCTGGAATTTCTGGTATACTTTTTGGGCCACGACCAAAGGGACACATACCCTGAAGTTCGAGACGGTCAGGGCGAATACGGCAGGGAGCACCGGGACATTATATATCCGTGCTGCTGACTTCGAAACCAAAGAACTGACGTTCACTTATTGATGTCCTGAGTCAGGTTCGTTTAGTGTTGATTTATGAATCGTTGCTGTTTGAAAAAGATCATGTTATCATTGTTGTCCTGTTTGCTGGTCAGTCTGTCTGTCTCAGCGCGGCAGGAGTATATCGTGCCTGGAGATACCTCGAAGGTGCAGGCCCGGCATTTCCCTTATCCATCGATTCCGGGTGCGTTACGTTCCATTCCTGAGCGTACGGCCTATCTGTCAGAGCACTATTGGGACAGGTATGATTTTTCAGATACCTTACTGGTCCATTGTCCGGAGGTGACGGAACAGGGTCTTGTGAATTTTCTGGATTTACTCGGGCGTCTGGACTCTCTGGCTGCCGCACCGGCGATCCGGAAGTTCATGTCTGATGTTATGAAAGCTCCACCAGCATCACGGGAGTATTTCTCCGGACAACTGGAGCATTACCTTTTCGATCCTGAATCCCCCATGCGCAACGGGGAACTGTACCTCTCCTTTCTGCAGTGCCGGCTGCAATATCCTGACCTTTCAGAAAACAGGAACAGGCTGGAGTTCCAACGGGAGAATTTGCTGAAGAACAGAGTCGGGCACCAGGCCACTGATTTCGTCTTTATAGACAGGAAGGGTAGGAAAGGCACCCTCTATGGTACGAAAGGAGATTACATCCTGTTGTATTTCAATGATCCAGACTGTACCAACTGTCATATTGCGACTCATCAACTGGAACATCTGAGAGGGCTGGCTGACCCGAGGGTGACGGTCATGGCAGTTGATCCAGATGCTGATGCTGCAGCGTGGAAGGCCGGGCACGGGCAGATGCCTGTCCAATGGATTGATGTCATGAGTCCGGGAGGGGAGATCATTGGCAGGTCACTCTATTTCATACAAGCGTTGCCGACCCTTTATCTACTGGACAAAAACAAACGTGTGGTCCTGAAGGATTGCTCTCCCAAAGAACTGGCTGCTGATCTGCAACAGATCCTGAAGCGGTAAAGGATCAGGCTGGGAAGAGTGTGGCGTGAGGCCTTGGATCCACAACAGGATAACCGGAAACTCCGGATGATCCTGATAGAAAGAAAAAGCAGAGGTAGAAAGAATTACTAAATAATAGGTTATCAAAGTGAGAAAGAGGATAATAAGAACAAAAATCCAGATGATGGTCAAGGAATTCCTGGCGGACATAGAAAAGCGAAGTTCCAGATGGAAAGGGCATGACAGTCTTTTCTTGCCGTATTTTGCGGTTAGTTATTGTAAGTTCCATAGCAAAGTAGAATTTTTATTAAATCATCGATAAAAATGAAACTTTTATTTGAATTATTATTAATGAGGTTTTGGGGTTAGTCAGTTATTTCGTATTTTAGCAACTGGTAATCTAATCTTTAAATTTCAAAAAATACTATGGATTGATGTCGTACCAGTTTTTTCTTAAAAGACAATCCTGTTTTGGGTCTTAGAGAAAGGGGATTGAAGGAATGTGTACTCTATGGGGTGCAAGTTATATGCTTTGAAGGTTATATCCTCAGGATTCCGTAAAAGGTAATCAGCTGCTCTTGGAGGGATAGCTTTCAGATTGAAAATTACTATAAATCATGAAAAAGAAGCGATTTGTCGGACTGTTTCTGTTGCTGTTTCCTATCTGTTTGTTTGGTGTCTCTTCCCGGTTGGTGAAAACTGATCTACAGACTGACTTCAGTCGGTTAGACCAGATCGTGCATAACCGGAATTTCTATATGGTAAGGAAAAAACAGGAAATTTTCAATCTCAAAGAATCGCTTGAGGGCTGTACCCTGGACAATGACAGATGTGTCATCTATAAGCGCCTGTATGATGAGTATCAGAAGTTTAATGCAGATTCTGCTATCGTGTATGCAGACAAGTATGAGGAAATATCCCGCAGACAGGGATGGGGGAATCTGGCGTTACAGGCTAGGTTGGATAAGGTCATGGCTCTGATCCTGCAAGGCATGTATCTGAAAGCAGATCAGGAAATGAAAAACTGTGCCCCAATAGGAAGGCTGCCACCACAGTTACAGCAGAAATATGCGATCGCTGACTTTGAGTTTACCCTGCGGATGCTATTGGAAAAAGCATCTCCGGATACAGAGGAAGTCAGAGCCAGGCTGCAGGATTGCTGGAACACCTATAGTCGGTATATTCCAGAGGATTGTTGGATTTATGATTACTATGAAGCCTTGATGACCCGCCATGAGGTGACTGGCAAACTTTTATCACAGTTGAAAACAGCTCCAAAGCCTTCTATACAGGCGGCAATGCTTGAAATGGCTCTGGCCAAAGTCTATCGGGACCAGAAGAAATCTGAGCTTTGCTGTTATTATCTGATCCGTTCAGCGATAAGCGATATATGCAAGGCCAACAGGGATGCACCTGCCTTGTTGTTCCTGATGAGTGTTCCTCAGGTGAGAGGAGATTTGAACAGGGCTTATTTGTATGCGATGGCTTGTACGGAGAATTTTGAATCTTATGGGGATGTGGCCCGCAGTACCTATATCCTCCGGGCACAAACGATGGCTTCCAAAAATTTTAATGACCGGTTGCAAGGCAGGATATATCTATTAGTAATGATCCTGATATTCCTGTTGGTCGCGATGGTCATCGTTTGCGTTCAATTCGGCTTCCTTTATACTAAGAATAAGCGAAAGTCTGTTTTATTGAAGCAGATTCTACATTCCAATGTGAAGCAACGGATGATGATTGAACGAGACCTCAGGGTGAAGCAACATACTAAAGAGGCAAATATGCGGCTGGAAGAGGAATTGAAAAAAAGGAATGCCAATTTCCTGAATGATTATCTGTTGATTTCCAGATATATTTCAGAAGAAGCCAGATTCAGAAAAAAAATTTTTAATCTGCTTGTTGCTGGAAAGTTGAAAGTTGCCATCAAAAAACTGGATGAAAGTTCGAATGCAGAGAATTGTTTCGGGAATTTCTATCATCAGTTTGATACGGCATTCCTGAATCTTCACCCTGATTTTGTGAAAAGGTTCAATCAGTATCTGGACCCGGATAAGCAGGTCCAGACTTCCGGGCCGAATACGCTCAGCATAGAGTTGCGCATCTATGCCTTGATCTCCCTGGGAGTAACCGATAGTACCAGCATTGCCGATTTCCTCCATTATTCACCGCAGACGATCTACAATTACCGGTCAAAGATACGGCACAGTTCCTCCCTTCCCCAGAAAGACTTTGATGAAACGATCGAAAAGATGTATTATAGTTAGAGAGCAGGTTCATGGTTTGATGCGAGGAGTCTTTCCATCTCCAGACTCGCCCAAAGGAAGGGTCCGATACCTTTCGCGTCATTATCCCGGACGGGTTCGCTCATATAATATTTAAAACTCCCGTCACGCCTGTAGTCAGGCTTCCTGACGTATGGTCCGGGTCCTGGGCCTAGTCCGCTGACTGCGCAACAGGAGGTCAGAGAAAGAGTCTTGTCCGGGTTTACTCGTATGAAATGGCGGAGAATACCCTGATATGCTTTTCTGCCGGCAATACGGGCTTTTTCCGGCAGATAGCCTTCGCGGAAACCTTTCAGGAGTGTATAGGCGAACATGCAAGAGGCCGTTGCCTCCAGATAATTGTCAGGAGCTTTCACATCCATGACATCATACCAGAGACCCGTTGTGGGATCCTGACAGCGCATTACGGCATCCATGACCTGTCGGTACATGGTGACGACGGAGTCACGGCGAGGAAACTCCGGTGGTATCTGTCCGAGACATTCCGTCAGCGCCATGGCGTACCATCCCAGCGCCCGTGCCCAGGTATGCTGGCTCTGTCCATTCTGTTTGTTAGCCCAGAACTGGCTATGGGTAGAATCCCAGGCATGTTTCCACAGGCCGGTCTCCGGATCATAAGTGCGCTTGCCGGTGACCAGTATCTGATGGATAGCATCGGCATAGATCTTTGCAGCCTTCCCCCTGCTCAGGTAGTCATGAGCGTAGGCTGTGTAGAAAGGCAGTCCCATGAAGATCCCGTCCAGCCATACCTGGTTGGCATAAATCGCCTTATGCCAGAACACCCCGTCAGGTGTCCGGGGCTGATGCTGGAGTTGTTTGAAAAATGTTTTCAAGGCTATGGCATTGCCCTTGCGGGGGAAGAGATCCTGCATGCGCAGGATATATTCTGCTGTCCTGACATTGTCAAGGTTAAAATCTTTGTACACATAACCTGTCACCCTTCCCTTATGGTCAATCATCTTTTCAGGATATTCTTTAAGGTAATGGATGATGGAGTCTCCTCCATATCGGAGGTAAGTATCCAGCATCCCTTCCTGTTCAATGCCCATGACATAACTCCATTTGGGTTTTGTGGAGAAATCCAGGAGAGAAGGATGAGGAGTGCGCTTCATTTCAGAGTAAGTCATCCATTCGCTGTAGTGCCGGTAAGGCACTTCCCCTGTGTTCAGAATGAGTGAATTGTTGATGAAGAGGTGATCGAAGTGGATATTCCGGGTCTTTCCCGTGATCCTGACCGGGTCTTGTGTCACGCCGTCGAAGCGGCAGTTCCTGACGAGGACATCATAAACATTGACGATGCTGTCCAGGCCGTTGACCAGGATACCGTATTCGCTTTTCCCGCAAGTGACCTTCTCCATACTGATATGACGGACCACCGGCTCAAAACCACGATAGCAGTTTTCATCCGGTTCATAGTTGAGGTTGATTCTCATCACCGCCTCCTGGCATTGTCCGACAGTAATATTTCTCAGATGAATATTCTGGATTACCCCTCCCCGGCAGTTGTTGGTCTTGATACGCAGCACCCGTTGCAGATGCGGAGAGTCCATCTGGCAGTTTTCTGCATACACATTTTCGCAGCCACCGGAGACCTCACTGCCGATGACGATGCCGCCATGTCCGTCGGCCATTTTACAATTCCGGATGATGATGTTCCGGGAAGGCTGTCCCCACAACCGTCCGTCATTATTACGTCCGCTCTTGATAGCAATACAGTCATCTCCGGTATGAAAGAAACAGTTCTGTATGAGCACGCCGTCACACGCCTCAGGGTCACAGCCATCCCCGTTAGGGCCGTCATTATAGACCCGCACCCCGTCCACGGTAATGCTCTTGCTGAGGAGGGGATGGATGACCCAGAAGGGAGAGTTGAGGAGTTGGACACCCTGGATAAGAACCCGTTCACAACGGTTGAAATGGATCAGTTGAGGCCGTAGTCCTTGTCCCATACCGAATTTACGTTGATTGACGGGGATGTCATCCTCTCCCATCTTCTCAAGTCGAGCCCGTGAGCCCGCTCGCTGGTTCTCTCGAGTGATTCCTGGTTGATAGCCGAATCTGGGATTTCCCGTCCATTGCCACCAGGTCTGATTGCTCCCGCCCCCGTCGATCGTTCCATTGCCGGTAATGGCTACGTCCGTTGCCTGGAAAGCATAGATGCAAGGACTGTAATTCCAGCAGGCGAGGCCTTCCCAGGAGGTCAGGACCAGAGGGTAAAGTCCGGGGTCGAAGGCAAAATGGAGGGTAGCCCCCTTCTCAATGACCAGATTCACATGACTTCTGAGTCGGACTGCCCCCGTATTCCAGATCCCTTCAGGGACGACTACCCGTCCGCCACCTCTAGCCGCAATCAGGCTGATGGCCTTGTTGATGGCTTTCTGATTGATGGCAGCCGGGGCATCTGTCCTGGCACCGAAAGCAGTAATAGAGAGGCTGCGTGAAGGAATTGCCGGGAGATGAATCTGATGTTCAATCTGCCGGTATTCATTTTCATCCCATGCCTGGGCGTGCACGTACAACGGAAGCAGCACGGCACATAGTAACAGAATCTTGATGTGCTTCATGATTTGTAAATGTTTTCAGATCTTACCGGAGGAGCATAGCGCATCTTTTTTTTCAGAGGACTGACTTGTCCGGAATTCGTCTTTAGTAGTTTGTTAGTTTAAAGGTAAACCCTTTCATCTTGGCCCAAATATACAAAATAATTTTAAAAAAATGGATGAATAATGAGAAAATGATCACTTTTAAACAAAAATATTTGGAAGTACAGGAGATAACAATTATATTTGTCATACGTTTTTTAGATTTCGCGAATTTTAGCGAAATCGTTATTCGAGGTTGGCTGCACCCTGCGCCAACCTCCTTTTTTGGTTCAAATAATATTGTTGTTTTTTTAACGATAAGAAAGAATCATAGTCACTGATTCTCACGACGATAGCCAATTGTGACCGATATGGTGCATTTTGACCCCCAAAAATGGTGCATTATGGTACCCCAAAATGGTTCATATTGCTTCCCCATGACTATACCGTCCTGAATCAGGCGTCAAGGTTCCCCTTTTTTGTCATAAATATTGGTGATATAAAAAACATTTCTTATCTTTGCTGTACAATACTATAAAAACGATGCGGCTCATCAAGGGACAAAAATTGTTTCTGCCTCATCGGTTGATGCTGTGACCATCTGATAATAATTTTATAAATCTATGAAAACACCAGTTTTATGGGGATGCTGTCTGATCAGCGTTCTCCTCCTTTCATCTTGTGAGAAACCGAATCTTTCTGATAAAGACCGGTCTGAAAAAAACGATACGGCAGAAGTGGATCCTCCAGATACCACGAATGTGCCGGGCGGGACGACAGACACTACGGTGGTTGTCCCTAAGGACCCTGATGAGAATGGTGGAAGTGAGCCGTCTTCAGGCGGTGACCAGACTACCTTTCAGACCGGTGATACGGTCACCGTGAACCAGTTTATTAAGTGCAAGATCAACGGTGGTGTCTATGTGCATGGGTACATTGTGGGTTGTGCTTATAAAAAACGGGTATATCTCTCGCCGGGCAACTTCACGGGGAAGACCTCCGTACTTCTGGCCAGTTGTCCTGGAGAGAAAGATACCGATAAGATGATCGCTGTGGCCCTGAAAGGCAAATATATCAAGAGTGACGTGAACCTGGTGGACCATCCTGAAAACTATGGCAAGGTTCTGATGGTGTTTGGGTACAGGGGACTCTATATGGGATTCCTGGGGATTACGGACGGATATGACTACAGCCTGCATTGAAAACGATGATTCTTTCAATCGTGAAAGAGAGAAGAGGCAACCACGCGGGATCTTTGTAAATCTTCAAAATATCCGTTTGAAATTTGGTCAAAATGGAAAAAACTCCTATATTTGCAGTAATATCTTGGTATCTGAAGACCAATCCATTGAGAAAAGAAAATCTAAAGTCATATTAACGTTGGACCAAAGCCAATCAACGATGAAGAACCTCGAAGACATGAGTGACGAAGAGCTGGCGATGTCTTACATTGCAGGAAATAATAGAGCTTTCGATTTGTTGCTTTCACGCAATCAGTCGAATCTTTTCTCCTATATTCTGCTGTTAGTAGGAGACCAGGACATTGCAAATGATGTTTTTCAGGAAACTTTTGTCAAGGTGATCCGGAAGTTGCATGAGGGTAAATATTCATCCTCGGGAAAGTTTGGTGCCTGGTGCATAAGGATTGCACATAACGTGATCATAGACTGGTACCGCAGGAAGAAGACGCGGAAGATCGTAGAAACGCCGGGAGGGTATGATTTTTCCAATTTCGTGGGGGACACGATGGTTTCCGACAACATAGAGAATGATATGGTTCATCATCAGGTGATGCATGACATCAGAAGCATGATTGAACTCCTGCCCCCTTCCCAACGGGAGGTGGTCTTCTTGCGCTATTATCAGAAACTGACTTTCAAGCAGATCTCTATCCTTACGAATGTCAGCATCAATACCAGTCTGGGGCGCATGCGATATGCTCTGGTAAATCTGAGGAAGATGATCAGAGAGCACCATCTGGAACTCCAGCTGAAGTGATCCATCAGGTTACATACCGGTTCTATCGTGAAATGTGCTGTCGTTTTACCGATGTGATCTGCCGGATTAAAATTCTTTTTCAGTATCCGGTCTTAGTGCTTTCAGGTTGTGAATGATGCGGGCAGGATCAGCATTCCTGAATATATAGCTCCCGCTGACGAGGATATTCACTCCCGAATTGACCAGCAAGGGAGCTGTTGCAGCCGAGACTCCACCGTCAACTTCTATGAGAGCATGACTATTAGACATTTCGATCAAGTGTTTTAGCCTGACAACTTTCTTCAGGGTGTTTCCGATGAATTTCTGTCCTCCGAATCCCGGGTTGACTCCCATGAGAAGAACCATGTCCACATCTCCGACAATATCTTCGAGCATTTCCACAGGCGTAGCCGGGTTCAGTGTCACGCCAGCTTTCATTCCGGCAGTATGAATCTGCTGGACGATGCGGCTCAGGTGTGTGCAGGCTTCATAATGTACATTCATCATCATTGCGCCGGCGTCAGCAGTCTGCTGGATATAATGCTCTGGATGCACGATCATGTAATGTACGTCAAGGGGTTTTCTGCAGATGCTGCTTACTGCCTTGATGACAGGGAATCCGAAAGAGATATTCGGCACGAAGACACCGTCCATGACATCCATGTGCAGCCAGTCAGCCTCACTGCGGTTAATCATTTCTACTTCCCCTTTCAGGTTGAGAAAGTTTGCTGAGAGAAGGGAGGGAGATACCATTGTTTTCATTTCATTTCTTCTTTGGGAATAACAGGTTAGCTCAGTTTAGACAGGAAATCACATTCCGGCCGTTTAAACTGATCCGATGATAAGTATAGGCGATTTGCCGGATCAGGTTTAATGTCTTTTCGGAAGGATTTGGCCCTTCTTGCTGTTCTTTCAGGGCATCTTCGGGTATTGACGTTTTCATAAGCATTTCCTTTCATTCATGTACTATATGTATTAAACGGGAGTGAACGGAACATTATTATCCTGGGAGAAAGATTAAGTGCCGGGGACAGGCATGAACGACAGAAATGGAAAGCGCCAGCAGGGAGAAAGGGGAGACAACGGGTTTATGAAAGTCATATATAATAAGGTGAACTGTAACCGGAAGGCATGATAATATGAAAAAAGTTATATTTATTGGTAATTTTTCTTCCAAATTGTTGGCGGTGTGAAATAAAAGTAATATATTTGCAGACAATAAAGTCAGTCCATAGAGTGAAGCGGGATCATGAAGATGACAAGTGGAACGAAATGGCAAAATCAGAAAAACAGGAAGAAAATGAAGAAGTCTATTCTATCTTTAGCATGGTGGTGGCGTAACTCAAGATCAAATCAGTCGTGAGTCGAGTCGCCGTGTGGAAATCTTCCAAGAAATAAAAAAGGCCTGTCGTTCTTACGACAGGCCTTTTTTCGTTTCTGGCCTTCTCCGGAAAGCATAAAGAACGGGAAGGCAGTTCAGGAGGGATAAAATGAAAGATTTCTGGGATGAGTGGAAAAAAATATTAATCATCAAAATAATGGAGAACTGTACAATGGAAATGAAAGACATTTTAAGCAAGATGCTCAATCACGAGGAGCTGACTCGTGAGGAGACCAAGAACATTATTATCGGCATCACCAAAGGAACCTATCCTGAAGTCCAGATAGCCGCTTTGCTCACCGGGCTGCAGATGCGTGGGGTGAGTGTAGATGAACTGCTCGGCTTCCGGGATGGCATCCTGGCCACAGGTGTTCCCGTCAAACTGGATTGTGACCGCTATGTGGATGTGGTCGGTACAGGGGGAGACCAGAAAAATACATTTAATATCTCTACAACATCTTGTTTCGTCATTGCCGGTGCAGGATATAAGGTGGCCAAACATGGTAACTTCGCGGCTACTTCTGTGAGTGGCGCTTCTAATGTGATCAAAAATCATGGAATCGTCTTTACGGCTGACAGCGGCAAACTCAACCGGAGTCTGAAGGAGGCAGGGATCGTCTACCTTCATGCCCAACTCTTTGCCAAGGCTATGAAATTTGTGGGTCCGCTGCGTAAGGCTCTGCAATTTCCGACAGTATTCAATCTGCTCGGTCCACTTGTGAATCCGAGTCAGCCGAAATGCCAGGTCCTGGGAGTGGCTAATCTGGATCAGATGCGCCTTTACCAGCAGGTTTACCAGAAGTTGGGGATAGATTTTGCCATTGTTAACAGTATCGATAACTACGATGAAATCAGTCTGACCGGTGATTTCAAGGTTGCCACCAATCACTATGAGAAAGTGTTCAAGCCTGCTGATTTCGGTTTTGAACTGACCAAACCTGAAGAACTGGTTGCAGGTGCAACGCAGGAAGAGGCTGCTCAGATCTTTGATCATGTCCTGGAAAACAAGGCCCTGCCAGGGCAGAAGAATGTGGTCATCATCAATGCTGCCTTTGGTATCCAGACCCTGGAGAGAGGGAAGAAGGGCATTGCCGAGTGCATAGAGATTGCCCGTGACAGTATTGAGAGCGGCAAGGCTCTTGCCGCCTTCCGGAAGTTTAAAGAACTCAATCAGTGATCATTTTCAACTCTTGAGATATGAGTGATATTTTAGAAGAGATCGTGGTACATAAGCGGCAGGAAGTGGAGGAATTCAAGAAATTTGTGACCCCGGTGAACCTTTATAATATGGTGGAGCAGAGGATGCCGGAAATAGAGAAATATGCCGGTCCTGCCACTTCCATGCGAAGGGCATTGATGGAGTCGAAAACCGGGATCATCAGTGAGTTCAAGCGTAAGTCCCCCAGTAAGGGCTGGATCCACCGTGATGCGAAGCCGGCAGAGGTGACGATTGCCTATCAGAATAACGGGGCATCGGCATTGAGTGTTCTCACCGATATGGAATATTTCGGGGGGGATGATGAGTTTATCCGTCAGGCCAGGGCCGTAGGAGTGACCATTCCCATCCTTTATAAAAATTTTATCGTGGATGAATACCAACTCTTCCAGGCGCGTCTCTGTGGCGCTTCTGCGGTATTGCTTATTGCTGCTGACCTGAAAAAAGAGGAATGCAGGACATTGCTGCATACTGCTCATGAACTGGGACTGGAGGTGTTGCTGGAGATGCACCGGAAACAGGATTTTGACTATGTCGATCTGGAGCCGGATATGTATGGGATCAACAATCGCCACCTCGGAACGTTCCATACGGACGTGAAGAATAGTTTCAAACTGGTGAAGCATCTTCCTGTCCAAGGTTGTAAAATCAGTGAGAGTGGCATCCAGGATGCCGGAACCGTTAGGCGTCTCCGTGAGATTGGTTTCAACGGTTTCCTGATGGGAGAATGCTTCATGAAAGAGGCTGACCCCGGAAGGGCATTAGGAGATTTTATCGCACAGTGTTGAATGGACAGGGGTGTCTTTAATCAGAAGGTCGGATGAATAAATTAAAAATAAAAGTTTGTGGCATGCGTGATGCGGAGAATATCCGCGCCGTGGCCCAGTTGGATATTGATCTTATGGGATTCGTCTTTTTTCCGAAAAGTCCGCGGTATGTACTGGAGGACCCGGGGTTCGCGGAGAGGATGCAGCTTAAGACTATGGGCGGGACCTGCAGGATGCCTGAGAAGGTAGGGGTATTCGTCGATGAGATGCCTCAAAATATCATTACTGCTGCTTATTACTATGGCCTCCACGTTATCCAGTTGCATGGAAAAGAGACACGTGAGTTTTGTGAGAACCTGAGGCTTACCCTTGATCCGGACATCTGTCCTGGTGTGAAGATCATCAAGGCTTTGTCCATCAAGGAACCGTCAAATGTAGACCGTTATAAGGCCTATGAAGGAGCGGTCGACAGTTTCCTTTTTGATACACGATGTCCTACTGCCGGAGGAAGCGGCAAACAGTTTGACTGGTCTGTTTTGGACCGTTATGATGGAGATACCCCTTTTTTCCTCAGTGGAGGGATAGGACCAGATGATGTCGCAAGAGTCAAGTCTTTCAGTCATCCGAGACTTGCCGGCATTGATCTGAACAGCCGTTTTGAAATCTCTCCGGCTTTAAAGGACGTGGAGAAGTTACGTGCTTTCATCCGTCATATCCGAGGTTGATCATCGTCAGCCCGGAGGAACCCCGACGAGTGGTCAGGGGAAAGAATGTGAATTTTAAAATCTAAGAAATATGAACAGGATTAATAAATTGTTTCAAGACAGAGGAGACCGGAAATTGCTCTCCTTGTATTTCTGTGCCGGTTGCCCGAAACTGGATATGACCGGAGAGGTCATCCTGACCTTGCAACGCCGGGGCATCGACATGATAGAAGTGGGGATACCCTTCAGTGATCCGCTCGCCGATGGTCCTGTCATTCAGTCAGCAGGGACGGTAGCCTTGAAGAATGGAATGACACTGAAAAAACTCTTCGGGCAGTTGAAAGCCATCAAGGATCAGGTAAAGATACCCCTGGTCATGATGGGATACCTCAACGTTATCATGCATTATGGTTTCGAGAATTTTTTCAAGAGTTGTGTGGAATGTGGTGTCAGCGGCTGCATTATCCCGGATCTACCATTCAAGGATTATATGGAAGATGTCAAACCGATCGCTGACCGGTATGATGTACGGGTCATCATGATGATTTCTCCGGAGACCAGTACAGATCGGATCCGTTTCATTGATGACCATACTGAAGGGTTCATCTATATGGTTTCCAGTGCGAGCATCACCGGAGCCCAGAGTAGTTTCGGAGATGCCAAACTGGCTTATTTCAACCGGATCAATATGATGGACCTGAAGAATCCCCGCATGATCGGATTCGGTATCAGCAATAAACAGACTCTGGAAAGTGCGCAGAACAATGCCGCCGGTGCAATCATCGGGTCCAAATTCGTGACCCTGCTCAATGATACCGGTGATCCGGACCAGGCAATGGATCAGTTATATGATGCTTTGAAACATTAATAAAGAAGACGATTATGGTAAAGAAATATCAAGTTGATGAGAATGGTTTCTTCGGCAGATTCGGAGGAGCCTATGTGCCGGAGATCCTGTATAAGTGTGTGACCGATCTGCAGAAAGCCTACCGGCCCATTATGGAGAGTGAGGAATTCAAGAAAGAATATGAAGTCCTGCTGAAAGACTACGTAGGACGCCCTTCACCTCTTTATTATGCCAGACGCATGAGTGAGAAATATGGTTGCCAACTTTACCTCAAGCGTGAGGACCTTAACCATACTGGGGCTCATAAGATCAATAATACGGTCGGCCAGATTCTCCTGGCTCGTAAGATGGGGAAGACGCGTGTGATCGCTGAGACCGGTGCCGGACAGCATGGCGTAGCCACGGCCACGGTCTGTGCCCTGATGAACATGAAGTGTGAGATTTTCATGGGGAAGACAGATGTAGAGCGTCAGCATACGAATGTGGAGAGGATGAAGATGCTCGGAGCCCAGGTACATCCCGTGACTACAGGGAACATGACCCTGAGTGATGCCTGTTCTGCCGCTATCCGTGACTGGTGCTGCAATCCCGAAGATACCTATTATCTGGTAGGCTCTACGATGGGCCCACATCCGTATCCTGATATTGTGGCAAAGATGCAGAGCGTCATCAGTGAGGAGATCAAATGGCAGTTGCAGGAGAAGATCGGCCGGGATTATCCGGACTATCTGATTGCCTGCATCGGAGGTGGGTCGAATGCTGCCGGCACCATCTATCATTATATTGATGACGACCGCGTGAAGATCGTGCTTGCCGAAGCGGGGGGCAAGGGAGTAGACACCCCCTATACGGCAGCAACGATCCACTGTGGCAGTGAAGGGATCATCCACGGGGCTCGTACACTCGTGATGCAGACGGATGACGGTCAGATAGAAGAGGCTTTTACGATCAGTGCAGGTCTGGACTATCCGGGTATCGGTCCTATGCATGCTGACCTGGCAAAGAAGGGCCGGGAAAAGGTGCTTGCCATCAATGATGATGAGGCTATCTATGCAGGGTATGAACTGACCCGTATGGAAGGCATTATCCCGGCCATTGAGAGTGCCCATGCTCTGGCAACCTTGAAAAAACTGACCTTCAAGCCGGATGACGTGGTCGTGCTCACCGTGAGCGGTCGTGGTGACAAGGATGTCGAGACCTACCTGAAGAACAAGGCCATGGCAAAGGAATATGGAAATTTTTAACGGAAATGATCTCTAATTTTTGATGATACAATATATGAAGACTTTTCATTATCATACGGTGACACATACCATTCTGGCAGATCTCTATACGCCGGTAGCCGTATATATGCGTTTGCGGGATCTTTATCCACAGTCTGCACTCATGGAGAGTTCCGACTATCATGGCCGGGAGAACAGTCGCTCTTTCATCGGCATTCATCCTGTAGCGAGCATTGCGGTCGGTCACGGCCGGGTAGAGATGACTTTTCCGGATGGCACGAAGGAAGTACGGGGAATTCCTGGATATGATGGCCCGGAACCGGAGGAAAAGGATAGGGAAAAGAAAGCTGCTGAGAACGCACGTACGTTAAAAGATCTGCCTAAAGAGACAATCGCCAAGGCTTTCGATGATTTCCTGGGATGTATCAAGGTTGAAGGTGAGGGCAGTCATTTCTGTGGCGTGTATGGGTATACGGCTTTCAATGCGGTACGCTATTTCGAGAATATCCCTGTCAAGGATACGACGATGATGAAGAATGACGCACCTGACATCCTTTATATCTTTTATGAGAACGTCATCGTTTTCGATCATTTTAATAATCAGATGGAGATGATAGCCCTGGTGGAGGAGAATAAGCCTGCTGACGAAGGAAAGGTGCGTCTCGGACAACTCATGAGAGGGATCAATAAGGCTTCTGTGAAACCATACGACTTTCATCCGGTGGGTGAATATTACAGTACGCTGACGGATGAGCAGCATAAAGCGAATATCCGCCGTTGTGTGGCTCACTGTCTGCGCGGAGATGTCTTCCAGATCGTGATCTCACGTCGTTTCTGCCAGAAATATGAAGGGGATGATTTTAAACTCTATCGGGCTTTGAGATCCGTCAACCCTTCACCTTATCTGTTTTATTTCGATTTCGGAGGGTTCCGGATATTCGGCTCTTCACCTGAGACCCATAACCGTGTGGAAGGGAACATGGCTTATATTGACCCTATTGCCGGAACGACGAGACGTACGGGTGATCCGGAAAAAGACCATCAGGCAGCCGAATTCCTGCGGACGGATCCTAAGGAGAATGCTGAGCATGTCATGCTGGTCGATCTGGCCAGGAATGACCTGTCTCGTAATTGTCATCGGGTGAAGGTTGATTTCTATAAGGACCTGCAGTATTATAGTCATGTCATTCATCTGGTGAGCCGCGTGAGTGGCATACTTGAAAAGAAAGCAGATTCTATCCGGGAGTTTTTCGATACTTTTCCCGCAGGAACACTTAGTGGAGCACCGAAGGTGCGCGCTATGCAGATTATCAGTGAACTGGAACCGCATAACCGTGGCGCATACGGAGGATGTATCGGATATATCGGACTTAACGGAGACTTGAACCAGGCGATCGTGATCCGTACGTTTATCAGTCGTAATAATGAACTCTGGTTCCAGGCTGGCAGTGGTATCGTGGCAAAGAGTAACGATCAATACGAACTTAATGAGAGCAATAACAAACTTGCAGCCTTAGTCAAAGCGATCCATATTGCGGAAAAATTGTAAATTGCTGATTCTTTATCCGTTAACCTGATTCTTGCATGATCCGGTATCGGATAAAGTCTTTTATTCGTTAGAAAAATGAAAGTAGTTATTATTGATAATTATGATTCCTTTACCTATAATCTGGCCCATCTGGTAAAGGAACTGGGGGCTGAGTGTACGGTATGGAGAAATGACCAGTTCGCTCTGGACCAACTGGAACCTTTTGATAAGATCATCCTCAGTCCCGGACCGGGTATTCCTTCCGAAGCCGGTTTGCTGCTGAAGGTCATCACTGCCTATGCGGGAAAGAAACCCATGCTGGGGGTATGTCTCGGCCACCAGGCCATAGCAGAAGCTTTTGGAGGCCAACTCGTCAATCTTAAAGAAGTCTATCACGGAGTGGCGACACCCTGCACACTGCTTGGCAATGACCCGATATTTGAAGGGCTGCCACGCAGGATAGAGGTGGGACGCTATCACAGTTGGGTGGTAGACCGCCAGGGGTTCCCTGACTGTCTTGAAATTACGGCTGAGAGTGATGATGGGAATATCATGGGATTGAAGCATAAGTTATACGCTATCCATGGTATCCAGTTTCACCCTGAAAGTGTGCTGACCCCCCAGGGAAAGGCCATTATGAGCAACTGGCTCAAACTTTAGGAGAACGCCTCTTATTCAAAGAATAGAAGGGAGAAATCTCTTTCCCCGCTCCAGTCTTCATCACAGGATATTAGAGAACGTTACCGGTAATCAGGACCTTCGGCTGATCAAGAATCAGCGAAGGCCCTTTTTTTGAATCTATCCGTTCTTTCAATAGGTTAGCCTTTCCTCTCAATCAGACTTATCAAAGGACTTGTGCAAGAACTTTAACAGAGAAGGTTGACAACGGGTTTATCCCGCCGTATTTTTGCGACTGTCAATGGAACCGATCCCTCAGAACATAGAAGTTGCTGAAGGTCGGACGGATGAAAAAGAGAACAGTGCACTGATCATTTCACATATTGTTTAACCTTTAAAACCTTAATTTATTATGGCAGTAACTTACAAACTTTGTCAAGCACAAAACAAAAAAATTCCGGCAGTGGATGGAAGATGGTATGCACGTCCGATCATTGTCGGTGTCTTGAATACGGATGATTTGGCCAGCCATATTCAGAAACGTTGTACGGTCACCCTTCCGGATATTCTGGCCGTAATATCAGCTTTGGTTGATGAGATTACGGAATGGGCTGCTTGACGGCCACTGTATCAAAATTGACCGTCTTGGATCTTTCAGGGTCGGCATTAAGAGCAAGAGTGTGTGGCTGTGGTAAAGGACTTCTCTGCCCAGAAAAATATCCAGTCTGCTCATGTGATCTTCCATCCTGTATATACGATTTCCAACAAGAAGTATATTGACCCCTTGCTGGATGGTTGTAAATATCAGGAGATGAAAGGGTATGCCAAACCTGTAAAGAAGGGTGGTACGGCTACTCCTGCCGCGTGATGAATGACCACTGATCTCTCTTCTACTGGTGCCGGGCTGAAAGGCCCGCACCTTTATCGTTACATGCAGTTTGAATGATTAAAAAAGATAAAAGAAAATGCAACTTACGGAATTAAAACTTGTCTTGAAAATTGTTGTCACCGTCATTTCTGCTATATTGGGTGTGTTGGCAGGAACAGAAGATGCAAAAAAATAAGAGCTGTGCGGATGCCCCCGGGAAATGTATAACTGAATGATTGATTGATCGATATGGAAAGAAGTTGAGAGTTGGTTTCCGCCACCTCTGGACTTCTTTCTTTTTATTTCTCCTTTCCTTTTTTTATCTTGAGTGAGAACACAAAAGGTGGCTCAAAATTTTGAGTTTAACGAAAAATCAATTATCTTTGTGCGAATTTATTTTTAGGAGCCAGGTGTAAAGATTATTTTTGTTAGCATAAAGAAGTATAAAAAGATGAAACAGGAAGACGATATTAAGAATGCTGTAGAATGTATGCGCAAGGGCGGTGTGATTCTCTATCCGACGGATACAGTCTGGGGGATAGGTTGTGATGCAACCAATGCGGATGCCGTAGCCAAGGTGTATGCCATCAAGCATCGTGATGATTCGAAGGCTCTGATTTGCCTGGTGGACAGTGATGACAGACTACAGCGTTATATCAGGAATATACCTGCTGTGGCATGGGATCTTTTTGATACTATCGCGGAGGGGGGGAAGCCGACCACCGTGATTCTGGACAATGCTGTCAATCTGGCTGCTAATCTGATTGCTGATGATGGCTCCATCGCTATGAGGATCACGAAAGAGGCCTTCTCTCATGCGCTGTGTTACAGGATGGAGAAACCTATCGTGAGTACGAGTGCGAATATCAGCGGGCAACCTGCCGCTGCCAACTATTGTGATATTGATCCAGATCTTCTCCAGACCGTAGATTATGTCTGTGAAAGCCGTCGCCAGGAGCATAAGCCACATACACCAAGCAGCATCATCAAACTCTCAGAAGACGGAAAGGTCTGTATTATCAGAAAATAATCCGATTAAATATACAGGAGACAAGGATTTATATGGATAAGAAAGACTTACGTATTGTCTTTATGGGGACACCGGAATTTGCAGTAGGGACGCTGCAAAGTCTTGTGGAAGAAGGTTATCCGGTCGTTGCGGTGGTAACTGGTCCGGACAGGCCCGTGGGACGGCATCAGGACCGGCTTCAGGCGCCAGCTGTAAAAGTTTATGCCGAGGCTCATCATCTTCCTGTCCTGCAGCCAGAGAAGTTGAAAAACCCGGAGTTCCTGGGTCAGCTGGCTGCTTTCAATGCCAATCTGCAGATCGTGGTGGCTTTTCGTATGCTTCCGGAAGAGGTGTGGGCGATGCCCGAATATGGCACTTTCAATGTCCATGCCGCTCTATTACCTCAGTACCGTGGCGCTGCGCCAATAAACTGGGCCGTCATCAATGGAGAGACAGAAACAGGGGTTACCACTTTCTTCATCGACAAGAAAATTGATACAGGCCGTATCATCCTTCAGAAACATCTTCCTATTGGTGTGGATGATAATGTGGAAAAAGTCTACGACGGACTGGAAAAACTTGGTGCTGAGACGGCTCTTGAAACCATTCAGAAAATTTTGCGTGGTAACGGAAAAGCCGAAAGTATTCCTCAAAGTGAGATGCTGAAAACAGTCGGACCGCTAAAAGCTGCTCCGAAGATCCATAAGGACACCTGTCGGATTGACTGGCATCAGACGGCAAAGCACATCCATGATTTTGTCCGTGGATTGTCTCCCGTGCCTGGAGCCTGGACGACAGTGGATGGCCAGATGATGAAAATCTTCCAGGCCAGGCTTACGGATATTCCCGTAAGTGGTGATCAACCTGGGAGTTTGTTCGTGGATGGCAAACATCTTTATGCTGCAGGAAATGACCTGTGGGTAGAAATACTCGAGTTGCAGCCGGCAGGCAAACGGAGAATGAATGCAGCAGATTTCGTCAACGGCAACCGTCAACTTTCGCAGGTCGCAAAATAGAGTGGAAGGAGAATGATCCTTACACTCTGCGGAGTTGATAACAAACATAAGTAAATAATTTTGAACTCTAAAAGATTAACTTTAGTTTTGTCTTTTAATAAAAGGTATAACCAATGGTCGTGAAGCAGGTTTTACAGCCAAGATCATTATTTGAAAACATTGTGGACTGGACTCAGCAGCATTTGTCTGATCGGCAGATGATGGTAGCTCTTTCCTTCGTAGTAGGTTTTCTGGCTGCGGTGGCTACTTTTATCTTGCATTGGATCATCAGACAGATACAGTTGCTTCTCACAGAAGGATTCCAGACAGGAGGATCAAATTGGCTTTATCTGATCTTTCCTATTGTCGGCATAGCCTTGACTGTACTGTTCGTGAAATATGTCGTGAGGGATAATATCTCTCACGGTATCACCCGTGTTCTCTATGCTCTGGCAACAAAACGCTCCCGATTAAAAGTTCATAACTGCTGGACAAGTGTGATCGCTTCCAGTATTACCATTGGTTTTGGAGGATCAGTAGGAGGGGAAGCCCCGATCGTTCTCACCGGTTCAGCCATCGGTTCGAACCTTGGACAACTTTTCAAACGGGATAACAAGACGCTGATGGTACTTGTGGGTTGTGGAGCCTCCGCAGGTATTTCCGCGATCTTTAAAGCCCCGATTGCCGGTCTGGTCTTCACGCTGGAGATTCTGATGGTGGACCTGACCATGGCTTCACTTTTACCTATCCTGATTTCAAGTGTTACAGCTACGGTATTCTCCTATATCTTCACAGGCCAGAAACCTCTGTTTAGTTTTGTGTTATCCTCGGCATGGGGCGTACAACGGATTCCTGCCTGTATCCTTTTAGGGGTCTGTTGTGGATTGATAAGTCTTTATTTCATCCGTTCGCTGGGGTTTTGTGAGAAAGTGTTTGCAAAGTTGTCTGACCGTCCGCTGGCCAAACTGATTCTGGGAGGGGTGTCGCTGAGTGGCCTCATCTTTTTCTTCCCCTCACTTTATGGAGAAGGATATTCTGCCGTTAATGTCCTGTTGAGTGGTCATTCGATGGCAGACTGGGGGCAGGTGATGAATGGCAGTGTCTTCGCCGGACATCAGAGTTTGCTATTACTGTATGTCGCTCTGGTTACTTTCAGCAAGACATTTGCCACGTCAGCCACTACCGGATCAGGTGGTTGTGGCGGAACTTTCGCTCCGGCTTTGTTCGTCGGCGGCTTCGGAGGATTCCTGTTCTCCCGTTTATGGAATCTGGAGCAATTTGGGGTTTACATTCCGGAAAATAATTATACCTTACTGGGTATGGCTGGTGTGATGACGGGCGTCATGCATGCACCTCTCACCGGAATTTTCCTGATAGCTGAACTTACGCGAGGTTATGATTTATTTATGCCATTAATGATTGTCTGTATCAGCAGTTATCTGACCACAAATATTTTTGAGACTAATAGCATCTATGCTCTTCGTCTGGCAAGAGAAGGAAAACTCTTGACCCACCATACCGACCATTCTGCTTTGACACTGATGAACATGGATGAATTGATCGAAAAAGACTATCACCCCGTGAGTCCTGATCTGTCAATGGGGGAACTGGTGCAGGAAATCAGCAGGAGCAATAACAATTTTATTCCGGTGCTTGATGATGGAGATAAGTTGCTGGGGGTTATTGATATTACGAGAATCCGTCACATTATTTTCAGGACAGAACTTTACAACAAGTTTACTGTACGGCAACTGATGATCCAGCCGAGTGCCCGTTTACTCTACAATGAGTCCATGCGGGAAGTGATGAGAGAATTTGATGCGACAGATGCTGCACAGCTACCGGTCATAGACGTTAATAATCGCCTGATGGGATATATCAGCAGGACGAAGATGCTGGCAGATTACCGGCAGGTGATTGCAGATATGAGTTCTGAATAAGGGTGATTCATTTGATGACGGTGCAGAGGTTTATTACATCATCTTCAAATGTGTTTTTGTTCTTGGCTTTAGCCTTAACGGCAGACCGGTAATTATAAATAGTTTGAGGTGAATAGAAAAGCAGAGAAGCAATTTCTGAACTTTCTTTTACACCTAAGCGGATAAGAGCATAGATACGTTGCTCCGGAGTCATGGCATGAGGATGTTTTGTCTTTCCTGTCTGAGGGACCTCCAGGAGATTGTTGAATTCTTCAATGAATGTAGGATAAAGGTCCAGAAAAGCTTTGTCAAATCTGGTTATGAACGTGGCAGCATCCTCTTCTGACAGCCGTGATGAAGAGATGTTGCTGAGGAGTTCATTTACCTGATGTGCCTTGATCTTGCGTCTTACCAGATTTTTGTATTTGTTTAATCTGTCGATGTATTTAGCACAGAGGTCAATGTAAAGTTTGGCCAATCCTTCCCGTTTATGATTCGTGTCGAGCAATGCAGCATTGAGGATGTTCAGGCGGGCATTAAGTTGGGTAAGTTGATCGTTGTTCTCTGACAGTTGTTTGCGTCTTAAAGTTAGTTGCTTGTTCTGACGGAAGATGAAGGTGAGGGATACCAGGCTGATGATGATAAGCAGGGAAATCAGGAAGAGAGCTGATTTCAGTTTCTTATTATTCGTTTTTATCATGTTCTCATAGGCAGACACAATAGTGGGCAGTTTTTGGGATATTTCCAGGATGCGGAGTCGGTTGTTATAAAATTTCGCATCTTCAAGGGCTATACTGATATATCTGTCAGCACGGGCAATATTGTCTTTTCCCCCTTCGAAAAGAAGTGTGGCCAATTCTTGTAAGGCGAGATTCTCACGAGTGCTGCAAAGGACATCACTGATACTGGCTTTGATCAGATAATCTTCATATCGCCTAAGATCATTGTGATTCTTGTAGTTGTTGGCAATGGCAAAACAAGCCATGGCATAATAGCGTGAAGCTTTTTTTTGTTCGTGGAGAGTCTTGAAATAATATTTGAGAGCCAGCCGGTCGTCAGGCTTTGCATAGATGTAGTATTCTCCGTGATAAAAATTGTATTCAGGCATATCACGGGTCAGGTATTTCATCGCCTTGCGGAGGCAGGACGCCGCAAGGGAACGGTATAAAGGTTTATAATATTTGTCATTACAATAATCACTTCGATAAGAATATAGGGTGAAGTAAGTCGTATAATACTGAAAGCGCAGTTCTTTATCAATATTGCTGATGTCTATGGAGTCCAGCATTGAGGCTGCTTCACTGTAGAGTCCTCCGATAGAAAAAAGTCGGGCCTTATAAATTAGGTTCAGTGCCGTGTGATAATGGTTATGAATTTGTCTTGAAAGGCAGAGAGCCTTGTCTACATATAACTGTGCGGAATCAAATTTGTAGACATAATATTCTTGATACAGCAATTCGTAAATTTTCAGTCTTTCTTCCTTTGAACTATATTTCACGATACAATCTTTGAGAATACTGATATGCTGTTCCTTGGCATTATCATATTCTTTCCGATGAGAGAGGATGTCATCAAGATGTGGTAGACTTTCCTGGTTTACAGCCATGACCGGAAGGGTGATCAGCAGGTTGAGCAATAAGGATAAAACGGTTATTTTCATTTCTTTGAAAGGTTTTCTGCAAATATAAGAAAAAATTATATAATTGCCTTTATCTACTTCTATTTTTTTTATTGCTGTAATAAATCATTATAAATCAAATGATTATACTTTATATCAGATATTATTTTCTACTTCTATTCTACTTTCAAGGGTAATCAGATGAATTAAGGACTAATTTTGTAACCGAAACCTAAAAATATGTAAACATATCTTTATTATGAACATCTTCAAACAATTTGTGAAAAGAATTCTGTTCTGTACAGTCGGCTTTCTGATACCTCTAAGTCTTCTTGCCCAGAATATCAAGGTTCATGGAATCGTCAAGGACGAAACCGGAGAACCTGTCATTGGAGCATCCGTTATCCAGAAAGGTACTACAAATGCAGCAGTCACTGATCTAGACGGCAACTTCACTATAAGTGTTCCTGCCAGCAGTACACTTTCAATATCTTATTTAGGATATAATACGAAAGACGTTGCAGTCAATGGAAATCAGACCCTTTCCATCAACCTTGCCCAGAAGAGCAAACAGTTGAATGAAGTAGTGGTAATTGGCTATGGAACCATGCGGAAGAGTGACCTGACAGGTGCCATAGGATCAGTTGATGGCAAGAGCCTGAGGGATCAGCCGGTCTCGAATATCGGTGAAGCCCTGCAAGGTAAGGTGGCCGGTCTTCAAGTCGTGGATGCGGGCAAACCCGGTGACAATGTGTCCATTAAAATCAGAGGACTTGGTTCTATCAATAATTGTGATCCTCTTGTGGTCATAGACGGAGTTCCTACAGACCTGGGACTGAATAATCTGAATATGGCTGATGTGGAGCGTCTGGATGTGTTGAAAGATGCATCCGCGACAGCTATTTACGGGTCTCGTGGAGCTAATGGCGTAATTATGATCACTACAAAGAAAGGGAAAGCCGGTGAAGGCAGACTTTCTTTGAGTATGAACGGTTCATTTCAGAATGCCACGAAAAAGCCATCACTGCTTAATGCTTCTCAATATGCGGCATTGAGCAACGAGATGATGGCTGCAGCCGGTTATGAAGAGAATCCTCTATGGACTGACCCTTCTTCGCTTGGAAAAGGTACAGACTGGGTCGATGAAGTCTTCCGTACCGGATATATGCAGAATTATACATTAAGTTATTCCGGAGGATCGGATAAGGCCCATTACTATATATCCGGAGGGTATCTGAATCAGACCGGAACAGTCAGAAGTGTCAGTTATCGGCGCTATACATTTCAGATTAATGGTGATTCCCAGGTGTTGAAATGGCTGAAATTCACGCACAACCTCACTTTAAGTGCAGATGTGAAGAAGCAGGGCAGCTATGATCTGGGAAGTACTTATCGTGCGTTACCCGTCTTTTCCCTTAAAGATGCAGATGGTAACTGGAGTGGTCCTGAGGGGAATGCCCTCTGGTATGGATCAACAAGAAACCCAGTCGGACCGACGGAAACAGATCAGGACAAGACTAATGGTTATAATCTGCTGGGAAACATTACCGGGGAAGTCAGCCTCTTAAAAGGGTTAAAGTTCAAGAGTACTTTAGGGCTGGATGCGAAATTCTGGTATATAGACAATTGGACCCCCGCTTATGACTGGAAGCCGACCCCTGTGGAAGAAAGTTCCAGGTACAAGAGTGATAATAAGTCATTCACATATCTGTGGGATAATTATTTCCTCTATGATCATACCTTTGCAGAGAAGCATCACTTGTCCCTGATGGCCGGTACCTCTGCACAGTGGAATGATGATGATTACCTGAATGCGCAGAAAAATGTCTTTGCTTTCGAGAATGTCCATGAGATGGACAACGGCGAGAAAATGTATTCCATTGGTGGAAACGAGACACAATGGGCCTTGTTCTCTTATATGGCCCGGGCCAATTATGATTACTGTAACCGGTATTTAGTAACCGCAACAATCCGTAAGGACGGCTCCAGCCGTTTCGGACGGAATCACCGCTGGGGGACTTTCCCCTCGTTGTCCTTGGCATGGCGTCTCACGGAAGAACCCTGGTATAAACAGAATGAGTTTCTGAATGACTTGAAGATCCGTATGGGATATGGCGTTACCGGTAGTCAGGCCAGTGTCAGTAATTACAGTTATATGGCTACCTGGAATACCAGTGTCTATCCTTTGGGTACATCAGAAAATGAGCAGACAGCCTTGATTTCTACTACTCTTGCCAATCCGAACATCCATTGGGAGCAGGTGGCTCAGACAAATATCGGATTTGATGCAACCCTGTTCCATTCCCGTGTCAACCTTACCTTCGATGCTTATATCAAGAAAACCAGTGATATGCTCGTCAAGGCTTCAATTCCCATTACTTCCGGTTTTGAAGATACCAGTACAACTTATACCAATGCCGGAAAGGTAACCAATAAAGGAGTAGAACTGACTTTGCACACCATCAACCTGAAAGGAATCCTGGGTTGGGAAACGTCCTTGTCTTATACCTATAACCGGAATAAGATTAACGACCTGAATAGTGCTACACCCTATTATGTCAACCAGATTAATAATTCTTACGTTACTATGCTGGCGAAGGGTTATCCTATCAATGTGTTCTATGGTTATGTCACCGACGGCATTTTTCAAAATGAGAAGGAAGTTCAGGACCATGCCTATCAGGCTGGGGCAGAACCGGGTGACATTCGTTTCAAGGATTTGAATCATGATGGGGTAATCAATGATGAAGATCGCACCGTAATAGGCAATCCGAATCCCAGTCACCTGTTTTCAATGAGCAACATCCTGACCTGGAAAGGCTTTGAACTGAATATCTATTTGCAAGGAGTTGCCGGGAACAAGATTTTTAATGCCAATAAGATAGATCTTACCGGAATGTCAGCAGCTTATAATCAGTTGACAGATGTCCTTTCACGCTGGCATGGTGAGGGCACAAGCAATGTTATGCCCCGTGCAGTCTATGGTGATCCGAACGGGAACAATCGAGTTTCAGACCGGTTTGTCGAAAATGGTTCTTATCTTCGCTTGAAAACTATTTCACTCTCTTATGATCTCCCTTCATTGTGGCTGAGAACTCTTTCCATAGAAAGTGCACGAATGACCCTTTCCTGTGAAAACGTGGCTACGATTACCGGTTATTCCGGATTTGACCCGGAAGTAGGCATTAATGGCATTGACTTGTCCAATTATCCTGTTTCCAGAACATTCAATATTGGTTTAAATATTAATTTCTAATAGGAAATCATGAAAAAGTTATCGATTTTCAATATAGTGTTCCTGACCGCCTTGACTATTACCTCTTGTGGAGATAATTTTCTGGATAAGGAACCAAAGAATACGGTAGATCCTGAAACCAGTGTCACCGATTCCGTGGCAGTAGCCATGGCGAATGGTTGCTATAGAACGCTCCAATCTTCAAATATGTACAATCAGCGTCTGTGGACGCTGGATATTGTGGCAGGGAATAGTATTGTCGGTGCAGGTGGTGGTACTGACGGCCTGGAGACCGTCCAGGCATCCAATTTTACGGAAGGAAGTGATAACGGTATGGCCCTTTACATGTGGCGATCCCCCTGGGTAGGTATCGGTCAGTGCAATATCCTGATCCAGGATCTTGAAGGGAAGACGGTGGATGCCCTGCAAAAACGCTGTCTGGGAGAGGCTTATTTCCTTCGTGCCCACTATTATTATATCCTCGTGCGTCTTTATGGTGGGGTTCCACTCCGGCTGGCTCCTTATAATCCTGGTGAACCCACAGCCATTGCCCGTTCTTCCGTAGATGAAGTGTATGGGCAGATTCGCTCGGACTGTCAGAAGGCGATAGATATTCTTCCAGCCAAGAGTGAGTATGACAGCAAGAATGTGGGCCGGGCTTCCAAGGATGCTGCGATGACCATGATGGCAGACATCTATCTGACGCTGGCACCGGATCATCCGGAATACTATCAGCATGTTGTCAATCTTTGTGATTCCGTTACGGCCTTGGGATATGATCTGAGCAAATGTGATTTTACTACTAATTTTGATGCAACGGTCAATAATGGGCCAGAGTCTATCTTTGAAGTACAATACAGTGGGGACACTGAATATGATTTCTGGGGGAATAATCCACAGTCCAGTTGGCTGTCCACTTTTATGGGGCCGCGTAATTCGGATTTCGTGGCAGGCGGCTATGGCTGGAACCAACCCACACAGGAGTTTATGGATCAGTGGGAAGAAGGGGATAAGCGTAAGGACCTGACGGTCCTGTATGCAGGATGTCCTGACTTTGACGGGAAAGAGTACAAGAGTTCGTATTCCTATACAGGTTATAATGTGAGGAAATTTCTGGTACCCAAGAGTGTTTCCCCTGAATACAACACATCACCGGCAAATTTTGTCATCTACCGTTATGCCGATGTGCTGCTGATGAAGGCTGAAGCCCTTAACGAACTGGGAGAGACGGATCAGGCTGCAATACCTCTTAATATTGTACGGAAACGCGCTGGACTGGATGCCGTATCTGGTCTTAACCAGTCGGAAATGCGGGACAAGATCATCCATGAGCGCCGTATGGAGTTTGCATTTGAGGGATACCGGTGGTTTGATATGATCCGTCTGGACCATGGCAACTATGCCATAAAGTTCCTCAAGTCTATAGGAAAGACGAATGTGACTAAGGATCGGCTATTGTTCCCTATTCCTCAGACAGAGATCGACGCCAATCCTCTCATGAAACAGAATCCAGGTTATTAATAAATTAAGACACATCATGAAAAAATATATTTTTGGTCTTGTCGGGATACTGCTGGGAATTTTTGCCCTTTCAGCCTGTACCGACCAGGATTACGAACAACTTGATAAGGGCTCGAATACTCTCGCTCTGACTGCCAGTCAGGATGTTGATACATTGAATGAAATCAATCATGCCAGCACTGCTATCACCTTTGATTGGACCACAGGAAATAATGCAGGGACGGGAAATAAAATCTATTATAAACTGGAATTGGCCAAGGCTGGTACAGGTTTTGCAGACCCTTATACAGCCTTGAGTGATGAGGCTCAGGCATATACCTGGAGCATTAATGAGGAGAACCTCAATAATCTGGTTCTTGATAAGTTTGGTGGGACAGCCGGTCTGCCAACATCTATTGACGCACGTATCAGTGCTATTGTGCCGGGAGTAGATAAGGTTCAGACGGATTCTCTGACCTTTAAGATGACTCCTTACCAACCTGTCACCACGACTCTCTATTTTATCGGCGATGCAACTCCCAACGGGTGGAGCGCAGATAATGCTACGGCGATGACACGTACTGATAACGGCATTTTTACGTGGGAAGGCACTCTCAAAACGGGTAATCTGAAGTTTATTACAACACTTGGAAAGTTCTTGCCTTCATACAATGAGAATGATAAAGGACTTGCGGTGTTGCGTACCAGCGATGACCAGCCTGATGGCCAATGGCAGATTACGGAGGATCATTACTATAAAGTGACGGCAAATATCCTTACTGGTGCAGTGACTATTGCTCAGGAAGAAGGTAATCAACCTGCTTATGACTATCTTTATTTTGTGGGTGCTATGACGAATTGGAGCTTTGCGAATATGTCCCAGGATCCACTGGATAATTTCCTCTTCCGCTATGGACACTATTTTGACCAGGGCGGTGAGTTCAAGTTTGGTACTGCTAAAGACAGTTGGGAAAATATGTACAAGGCTACTCAGGATAATGCTCCTTATACAGACACTTCCATGCAGTTGGTTTCCGGGTATGATCCAGATTATAAATGGAATCTTACGAACAGTGAGACGGGTAAGGCCTATAAAATTTGCGTGGACATCAGGACGGGTAAAGAGCGCATGATGATGCGGGAGTTTACTCCTTATAGCATGATTTACCTGGTCGGTGATGCTGCTCCCAGCGGGTGGGATCTGGACAATGCTACGGCAATGACAGCTACAGACAGTCCTTACATCTTCACTTGGACAGGGACACTTAATGCTGGTGAATTGAAGTTCTCCTGTGATAAGCAGAGTGACTGGATGGGAGCCTGGTTCCTGTGCGGTAACGGTAATGACATTGAACCCACCGGGCAGACGGAAAAGGCCCTCTTTATCGATAAAAGTGATGATTATCTGAAAGCTGAATATAAGGATGTGGATATTTCCGGCATTGACCAGAAATGGAAAATTACCACTTCCGGAACGTATAAGATTACGCTTAATCAACTCGAGGAGACGGTTTCTATCGTCAAACAGTAGTTTACAGTACAAAATTAATGATAATGAATATGAAAATGTTTTCTATATTGATGGCCCTTCCACTGTTATGCCTGTCTTGCAGCAGTGATAATACCGTTTTTGACAGTTCCCATATAGAGACTTTGCAGCCTGCAGTCCATATTACATCTGACTTGAATCTGAACTTGAATACGGACAAGGCGCTTTACAGGCCAGGTGATAAAATCACCTTCACGGCTGCCGGGGCAATCCCTTCCGGGGCAAAGGTCCGCTATCGCTGCGGAGCCGATGTCATTGGTACGGCCTCCTTGAATGGCAGTACGTGGACCTGGACAGCTCCTTCGACGGATCATACAGGCTATCTGGCTGATGTCTATACACAGGATGGTGATTCTGCTGAAACGGTTTATGGAACCATTGGCGTTGATGTGTCCAGCACCTGGGCCAAGTATCCGCGTTATGGTTTTGTAGCTACATACGACGGCAGTAAAACTCCTGCGGTCGTTCAGGATGAGATGGCTTTCCTGAACCGTTGCCATATCAATGGTATACAATTTTATGACTGGGAATATAAGCATCACTGGCCTCTTGGGGGCACACGGGGCAACCCGATGGACAGCTATACGGATATTGCTAACCGTACTGTTTACACCAGTGTTATTAAGGACTATATTGCTACCCAGCATACTTATGGCATGAAATCGATGTTCTATAATCTTTGCTATGGCGCACTTGATGATGCCACGGAAGATGGGGTCAATGATAAGTGGCATATTTATACGGATGCAGGACATGCTACCATGGATAAACTTTCAATGCCGACGGGGTGGAAAAGCAATATCTATCTGATGGATCCTGCAAATGAGGACTGGCAGGACTATATTGCTGGCCGGAATGATGATGTGTATGCCAGTCTGGATTTCGATGGCTATCATATTGACCAGGTCGGAGACCGGGGAACAGTTTATGACTATTATGGCAGCAAATTGAATCTTCCCGTGGGATTTGCTTCTTTCATTAAAAAGATGAAAACCCGTCAGCCCGATAAGAGTCTCGTGATGAATGCTGTATCCAACTTTGGATCGGAGCAGATTGCCGGTACGAGTGACGTTGACTTCCTGTATTCTGAGTTGTGGAGTGATGAGTCCCAATTCAGTGACTTGCTTTCCATCCTGAAAACCAATCAGTCTTATAATAATAATCTCGGCCAGGTCTATGCTGCTTACATGGACTATAATAGCACGAAGTCGGAATTTAATGCTCCTGGTGTCCTGCTGACGGATGCTGTGATGTTTGCCATTGGAGCCGATCATCTGGAATTAGGTGATCACATGCTGTATAATGAGTATTTTCCGGACAGCCATTTGACGATGAGTGATTCCTTGAAGACAGCGATCGTCCATTATTATGATTTCTTTACGGCTTATGAGAATCTGCTTCGGGATGGAGGTACTCAGAATTATGACGGGATATATAGTGGGAACAGTAGTATCTATATCAACAACTGGCCTCCTAGGTTGGAAACAGTTACGGCATATAGTAAGGAAGTGAAGAATAAGCAAGTGATCAGTCTTCTGAACTTCGTAAATGCAAATAGCTTAAGCTGGCGGGATCTCGATGGTTCCATGCCCGAACCGGAAACCATCCACCCTTTGTCCCTCGGGGTACGTGCCTCTTCGGTCAAGAAGGTATGGGTAGCTTCTCCTGATTATTATGGTGGGGCGCCTCAGCAACTTCAGTTCAAACAGCAAGGTGATCATGTCGTATTTACGGTTCCCTCCTTGAAATACTGGACTATGGTAGTGATTGAGAAATAATAAAAGTAGTTATAAATTAGGATATGAGAAAAATAATTAAGACCATTATGGTTCTTCTGATTTCACTGCCGGCATGCCTCTGTGCCCAGACAGTGAAATCACCGAACGGGAATGTACAAGTGAAGTTTTCACTTACTGGTAACGGAATCCCGACTTATGAAATGTTCTATAAGCATAAGACCGTCATCAAACCAAGTCATCTGGGTCTGGAACTGGCAAAGGACAAACATGCTTCAAAGGGAATGAATGAGACGAGCCTTATGGATGGCTTTGCGGAGACGTCTGTTCATGATTCGACATTTGACGAGACCTGGAAGCCGGTATGGGGAGAAACTTCTACTATTCGTAACCATTATAATGAAATGGCGGTCGATCTCTATCAGCAGTCAAGTAACCGGCATATCGTGATCCGTTTTCGCGTCTATGATTACGGGATGGGACTTCGTTATGAATTTCCTCAGCAGAAAGACTTGAATTATTTTATCATCAAGGAGGAACATACTCAGTTTGCTATGACAGGTGATCATCTGGCTTACTGGATCCCCGGTGATTATGATACGGAGGAGTATGAGACTCAGATCTGCCGGCTCTCTCAGATCAGGAGCCGGATGAAAGCTGCCATTACTCCAAATGCTTCTCAGACTCCGTTCTCGCCGACAGGGGTGCAGACGGCTCTTCAAATGAAAACGGATGATGGTTTGTATATTAATATCCATGAGGCTGCCTGTGTGAATTATCCGACGATGAGCCTGAATCTTGACGATAAGAATTTTATCTTCGAGTCATGGCTGACTCCTGATGCCCAGGGACTGAAAGGATATATACAGACTCCTTTCAATACTCCCTGGCGTACAGTGCTGGTCAGTGATGATGCACGGGATATGCTGTCCTGCAAACTGATCCTGAATTTGAATGAACCTTGTAAATTGAAAGATACTTCCTGGATCCACCCGATTAAATTCTGTGGCGTATGGTGGGAAATGATCGTGGGTAAAAAAACATGGAATTATACTGATGATTTGCCTTCCGTCCGGCTGGGTGTTACGGATTATTCGAAGTGCAAGCCGAATGGTACTCATGGGGCCAATAATGCTGAGGTTCGTAAATACATCGATTTTGCTGCTAAGAACCATCTTGATGAGGTGCTCGTGGAAGGCTGGGACGAAGGCTGGGAAGACTGGTTCGGGCATAGCAAGGATAATGTGTTTGATTTTGTGACCCCTTATCCGGATTTTGATATTAAGGCATTGAATGATTATGCTCATTCGAAGGGTGTGAAACTTATGATGCACCATGAGACCAGTGCCTCGGTAAGAAATTATGAACGCCATCTGGATGCGGCATATAATCTGATGAATAAATATGGTTATGATGCCGTGAAGAGTGGTTATGTCGGGGATATTATCCCTCGCGGTGACCACCATTATGATCAGTTTATCAATAATCATTATTTGTATTGCGTCAAGGAGGCTGCAAAGCATCATATTATGGTAGATGCTCATGAGGCCGTCCGGCCTACGGGTCTGTGCCGTACCTATCCTAACCTGGTGGCAAATGAAAGCGCCAGAGGGACAGAGTATGAAGCTTTTGGCGGGAATGCTCCTTATCATACGGTTATTCTTCCCTTTACTCGCCTGCAAGGGGGACCGATGGACTATACGCCGGGAATCCTGGAGACGCGGTTGAGTACATGGAGCAAGAATCCGAATTATGTCCATACGACTCTTGTAGGGCAACTGGCTCTTTATATGGTGATGTACAGTCCGTTGCAGATGGTGGCTGATACGCCCGAAAATTATGCAAAGTATGATGATGCTTTGCAGTTTATTCGTGATGTGCCTTTGGACTGGGCGGATTCCAAATACCTGGAAGCTGAACCTGCAAAATATATTACAGTAGCCAGAAAAGCAAAGAACAGCAACAACTGGTTCATTGGTGGAAAATGTGATCAGGACGGGCACAAGTGTACCGTTAAACTCAATTTCCTGGATAAGGGCCGGAAATATAAGTGCACGATCTATGCGGATGCACCGGATGCAGATTACGAGAAAAACCCTGAAGCTTATACGATCACACATAGGATTGTCAAAAAGGGTGATACTCTAAAACTCAAGGAGGTCAGGGGAGGTGGCTTCGCCGTATCGCTGTTTGCCGAATAAAGTATTTGTCTTATCCTGACATCAGTTAATAACCATAGGCAGCAAGGGAACGGACTGCTTTCCCTTGCTGTATCAATGGTTTTCCCACTGTCATGGAAGACTTCCCTGTTCTTTAAGGTTATGATTCCTGTTATCTGATCTTGCCGGCAATATTGTTTGATGGGGACAAATTCCTTGTCTTATCTTTTAAATCGGATGATTGTGTAACCGTTTACATTCATTAATGGATACTTTTAACTTAAAATAAGTGTTGTATCTTATTGAGAAAAGATAATTTTGTGTTGAATAATGTAAAAGAATACCAAAGATCTTGAAAAATGCGTATGAAGAAATGATTTGAAAACATTGTGATTTTGTTACTTCCCTTTATTATGGGAAGACATTGACGTTCTAAAATGAGGTGTCATCTGGAATAAAAGGATACCATCATTTTTTCTCTCATTACTGAGGATTCTGATATTCGATAGTGAATCCTTTTTATGGAAACAAAATGATTGCTTGACAGTATCTTTATAGGATAAGTGATTTTAATGCCTTTTGGAATCTTTATAGATGATCAACTGCCTATGCAGTGAATCTAAAACCAAGTTAAACAACAATTCTTTTAATAACTAACTTTATGAAACTAATAAACCCTAAACATTTTCTGAAAGTGTACATGATATGCTTTCTGTCTATGCTGGCTGTGCCTTCTTTTGCACAAAACATGATTTCCGGCATCGTGAAAGATGATACGGGAGAGCCTGTTATCGGAGCAAGTGTTGTGGTAAAAGGGAATAAGTCTTCTGGAACCGTTACTGATCTGGATGGAAAATACGTTCTTAAGAATGTAGATAAGGGCGCCACATTAATTTTCTCTTATATCGGCTATATGAATAAGGAAGTTCAGATCGGGGACAGGACAAACCTGAATGTGACGTTGTCAATAGATAATAAACAACTTGATGAGGTGGTCGTTGTAGGCTATGCTGTCGGTACAAAGCGTACCGTGTCCGGTGCTGTAGAACGGGTCGGTCAAGAAGATATGAATAAAGGTGTGGTGACGAGTGCCGCGGATGCCTTAAAAGGTAAGGTCAGTGGCGTTGTGATTAGTCAGAGTGGAGGTGACCCTATGGGGACTACGAACATCCGTATCCGGGGTACTGCTTCTCTCTCTGGTGGAAATGAGCCACTGGTTATCATTGACGGGGTTTATGCAGATATGAACTTGTTCAATGCCTTGCAGCCTGGAGACATCGAGAGTATGACGATCTTGAAGGATGCTTCTGAAACAGCTCAATATGGTTCGCGTGGAGCTGCCGGTGTGATTGTAGTTACCACAACACATGGCAAGAATGGTCGTTCGGATATTACATATAACGGTACTTTCGGTGTCAATTCTGTCTTTAAGAATATCAAGATGCTGGATGCTGCCGCTTATCGGCAGACAGCCAAGGATCTGGGATTAACCTTTACTGACTTGGGTGCAAATACCAACTGGCTGGATGAGGTTGAGCGGTCCGGAGGTATCACGACGACTCAGAATGTGGCCTTTTCTTCGGGGAATGCCAATGGCAATTATCGCGCAAGTCTTGGTTATGTAAACCGACAGGGTGCTTTGAGGAATTCTCAGATGCAGAATTATACCGTCAAACTGGATGCAACACAGTTTGCTTTTAACAATAGATTAAAGCTTGATCTTGGCGTGTTCGGCAGTGAACGTGATGGTCGTCCTCAATATGATATGCAGAAAATGTTTTATTCTGCCGCAGCCTATAATCCGACTTATCCAAACTATAGGAACACAACGACAGGAGAATGGGATGAGGATATGCTGGCCAATGAGATTTATAACCCACTGGGACAGTTGGAAATCGTTGACAAATACAATGTGGGATCCTTGAATACTCATGGTAAGGTTACGTGGAGAATCATTAATGGGCTTTCTTTAAGCGCTTTCGGGAGTTATACGAAATTGGACCTTGATCATAAGTTCTATATTCCTAATGATATTCGTCAAGGACAACTTAATGGAAATGGATGGGCTTATATTCAGAATATGACCTATAAGGACTTGATGGGGAATATCCAACTGACTTTTACCAGGGATTTTGGCAAACATCATATCGATGCCCTTGCATTGATGGAAGGGCAGACTTATCGGACATTTATGAATTCTGAGCAGAGCAAAGGCTATCAGACCAATTATTTTAAATATAATAATCTGGAAGCTGGTGCCAATGTGGCCTGGGGAGATAATCAGAGTAATGCTTCCGATTATACGTTAAGTTCTTATATGGCTCGTGTCAATTATATGTATGCAAACCGTTATATTGTTACGGCAAACCTGCGCACGGACGGTTCTTCCAAGTTGGGTGCAGGACATAAATGGGGCTGGTTCCCATCGGCCTCTGTCGCGTGGGTTCTCTCTCAGGAACCCTTCATGAGGAATATCCGATGGATTGACAACTTGAAAATCCGTGCCGGATATGGTACTACCGGTAACCAGGACGCCATTGAGCCTTATAATTCTCTTTCTCTCTACGGACCTAATGGCGTTTCTACGATAAATGGTACGAACACAACAACTTTCGCCATTCAGAGTAATAGTAATCCGGATTTGAAATGGGAGGTTAAACATACTTTTGATGCTGGTCTGGATTTCTCGGCCTTCGACGATCGTTTGAATATAACAATAGACTGGTATAAGTCCAAGACCAAAGATCTTCTCTATACTTATACCGTCCCGGTCCCACCATTCACTTATGATACTTTATTGGCAAATATGGGGCAGATGTCAAATGACGGCTTGGAATTTGGCGTGAATGGTGATATTATACGTACTAAAGATTTTACTTTCAGTTCTAGTGCTAACTTGAGCTTTCAGAGAAATAAGTTGATCTCTCTGGATGGAACCTATAAAGGACAAAAACTGACAACCAGCAAACATATCATGGTTTCACGAGTTAATGCTGCTGGTCTGACACAGAATTATGGAGTTGCCTATTTGATTGTAGGCCAACCTGTTGGAGTATTCTATCTTCCTCATTGTGAAGGAATAGACAAGAATGGGCAGTATATCATTTCTGATTTGAATCATGATGGAACAATTGATACGGGCGATTCCGGTGATCGGCAGGTTTGTGGCAATGCCATCCCAAAGACATACTTGAACTGGAATTTTACTTTTAAATATAAAAATTGGGATCTGACCACACAGTTCAATGGCGCTTTTGACTTTAAAATCTATAATGGCACAGGAATGACTTATAGCAATATGAGCAATTTCCCGACTTACAATGTTCTGGCCAATGCTCCTGCAAAGGGGATTCATGATATACAGATTTCTGATTACTGGTTGGAAAACGGTGACTATGTGAACTTTGAATATCTGACGCTGGGTTATAATTTTACGAAAAAACAATTGAAAGCCAAATGGCTGCAGAGTCTCCGACTTGCTTTCTCCGTTAATAATGTCTGTACGATTACCGGCTATAAAGGCTTGACCCCAATGATCAATTCTGCTTCTCTCATACAACAGTCGGAGGGTACGACAACGTATGGGACTCTGGGTGTTGACGATAAACGGATCTATCCGCTTACACGTACGTTCTCTTTTAACGTATCTGTTCGTTTCTAATGTGTTGGGATTTAAAAAGTAAAGCAACTATGAATAAACATATAATATTAAGTATAGCTTTGGTTTCATCCGTTTTCTGTCTTTCCGCTTGTTCTTTGGATGAAAACCCTAAGAGTCAGTTTGATGAGGATGAGGCTTTCAAAACCTCAGAACTGACTTATGATAATGCGGTGGCGAATGTCTATTCTGCAATAGGCAATAATATCTATGGAGGCACAGACTGTATCCATACCTTGGAGGAGTTTACTTCTGACGCGACTATCCTGCCCGGCCGTCAAGGAGACTGGGTGGACGGAGGAAAATGGCAGAACATGTTTCTGCATCATTTTGAGTCCTCAGTAGATACATACGCTTCGGTATGGAATTATATTTATAAGATTATCGGTCTTTGTAATTCATCGATAGACAAACTAACTCCACGGCTGAAGGACCACCCGGACTATGAAAGTTATATAGCGGAACTGCGTGCCTTGCGTGCCATCCACTATTATTATGCGATGGATCTCTTTGCCCAGGTACCTGTAGTGACCTCTTCTACTCAGCCTACAGATTCTGTCAGACAGAGTAACCGCTCTGAAGTATTTGACTTTGTGGTCAGCGAACTGAGTACCGTCCTTCCCGAACTTGGTGATGGCCAATGTCAGAAAACAGGGACTTACTATGGGCGTGTAACGAAAGCAGTGGCTTATATGTGCCTGGCCAAGTGTGCTCTCAATGCTCCCGTCTATAAGATAGACGATACTTCGGATGACAGCTACAAGTCCTTCGTCGGGAAAGATCTTACTGGTGATGGAAAAGCGGATGAGGAACAGGGTACCGTGGTGTCTGGCATGGGTAATAATATTCAGATGACGGTTGATGGAAAGAACCGTAATGCCTGGGAAACGGTCAAATATTGTGTTGATCAGATTGCTGCGCAGGGATATAGTCTCCAGCCGAAGTATGCCGATAATTTCATCGTTCAGAATCAGAATTCCGTTGAGAATATTTTTGTTCGCCCTGATGATGACAAGACTTATAAAATATGGGACTGTAACCTGATACGTTCCCTTCACTATAATCATGCCAGTGCCATCGGTTATTCTGGGTGGAACGGAGCATGCGCTACCGTTCGTGCCATGCAGGTGATGGGCTATGGAACAAAGGATGAGGATCCCCGTCTGCGCATGAACTACTGGTGTGATGAGGACTATACTTCCCAGACCGGTGGAAAGACGGTTGAGGATGGTGTTACCGGTCAGGCTCTGAGCTATGAGCCGCTTAAGGTGGTCGTGGATTTTGCCCCAGGCTCAGATGCTCATGATGTGAAATGTGCAGGTGCACGCTTCAGAAAATATGAGTATGATACTTCTTCTTCTATCCAGGGAGATAACAATAACGACCTGGTTATCTGGCGTTATGGTGATGCGCTTCTGATGAAGGCAGAAGCTGAGTACCGGCTGGGTGATAAAGCGGGGGCTTTGCAACTGGTCAACCAGATCCGCACGCGTGCTGGGGCTGTTCCACGCGTCTCTCTGAACCTGAATGATATTCTGGATGAACGTATGATAGAGTTGGCCTGGGAGGGTACCCGCCGTCAGGACCAGATCCGGTTCTGTACGTTTACTGAACCTACGGTTGACCGTTACCAGGGAGTCCATCATAATGCCTCAGCAGGTGACTATGTCATAGACAATACCGGTTATACGAATGTTTATCCTATTCCTTATTCTGTATTGAATCTGAATACGAACCTCAGGCAAAATCCTGGATATAAGCAATAATCTTTTTTCTGACAGGAAGCCGGTACAGCAATATCGGCTTTCTTTGGGTATCTTTTCACAGGATCTGACAGACTTTCCGTCTTTATTAGCGGTTTTCTCATTTTCTTTGTGTACATTTGGGGGCATAATCTTAATATTTTATAACTGGATAAGTAAAATCTCTTTAAAAATGAAAAAGACAGTATTGGCAATGGCATTAGCCTTAACGATGGCGGGATCGGTTTCCGCTCAGTCCGGTGTATCTGTAAAGGGACCGGCATGGTTGAGTAATGCAGTATTCTATCAGATTTATCCGTCGTCTTATATGGATACGGACGGGAATGGCATTGGTGACCTTCCAGGAATTACCGAAAAACTGGATTATATCAAGTCGTTGGGAGTAAATGCTATCTGGCTGAACCCGGTATTCGAATCTGGTTGGTTTGACGGGGGGTATGATGTGATCGATTTTTATAAGATTGATCCTCGTTTCGGCACGAATACGGATATGGTTAATCTCATCAGAGAGGCACATAAGCGTGGAATAAAGGTTTGTCTTGACCTTGTAGCCGGGCATACCAGTAACCGGTGTGAGTGGTTTAAAGAGAGCGCAAACGGTGATCCCAATGGTCATTATGCCGACTATTATATCTGGACGGATACTATATCAAAACATGATAAAGAGGAGATTGCTCTCAGGCATCAGAGCCCGAATCCGCAGTCCAGTACGCGTGGACGTTATGTGGAAATCAATGCTCCTCGAGCAAAATATTATGAGAAAAATTTCTTTGAATGTCAGCCGGCATTGAATTATGGTTTTGCTCATCCTGATCATAGTTGGGAGCAGCCGGTTACGGCACCTGGTCCGCAGGCTGTCCGACGGGAAATCAGGAACATTATGTCGTTCTGGTTTGATAAAGGGGTTGACGGCTTCCGTGTGGATATGGCTTCTTCTCTGGTTAAGAATGATCCTGGAAAAGTTGAGACTTCGAAACTCTGGAGAGAGATGCGGGCATGGAAGGATAAGCATTATCCTCAGTGTGTGTTGATCTCTGAGTGGAGTAATCCTGCCGAAGCTATTCCTGCAGGTTTCAATATTGATTTTATGATTCATTTTGGCATTAAGGGTTATGCCTCTCTTTTCTTTGCTCCTGATACCCCTTGGGGGAAATCTCATAAGAATGATGGCTATGGAGAATGCTATTTTGACAAGGCGGGCAAAGGAGAGTTGAAACAGTTTATAGATAATTTCTCCAATGCTTATGAAAAGACGGAGAATATAGGGTATATTGCCCTGCCGACGGCAAACCATGATTATCAGCGTCCGAATATTGGCACACGGAACACCTTTGACCAGTTGAAGGTGACCATGACTTTCTTCTTGACCATGCCAGGAGTGCCTTTCATCTATTATGGTGACGAAATCGGTATGAAATATCAGATGAACCTGCCAAGTAAGGAGGGGAGTAATAACCGTGCGGGAACGCGTACGCCGATGCAGTGGACTCCGGGACTGACGGCAGGGTTCTCTACATGCAGACCGGATCAACTCTATTTCCCGGTAGCTACGGATAATGGTCGGCTGACGGTTGCCGCTCAGGAGAAAGATAAAAATTCGTTATTGAACTTTACTCGTGATCTGATCCGGCTGCGGCATTCGTCTCCTGCGTTGGATAATGACGGCGGATGGCAGCTTGTCAGTGATGTGGACAAGCCTTATCCGATGGTTTATAAGCGCACGGCAGATGATCAGACATATATTATAGCGCTTAATCCCAGTGATCAGAAGGTGTCGGCAAAGATTGCCCATCTGGGCAAAGGGATTGCCAAGTTGGTTTCAGGTAAAGTGAGGTATCAATCAGGAAAAGTGTCAGATACAGTTAAATTAAATGGTATATCCGCTGCTGTATTCTATATAAAATAGCGGATAATTAATGTAAGTTACTTGTTCGTTTTCCCTTGCAGGGTGGTGATGGATACCTTAATTACCTTGTCTCAAGTAGAGAACATTGTGGGCAGGTAGGCGATGGGAGGGTCTTTCCTTCTGTGTAGGCAAACAGAAGAAAAAAACAGACGAATCGTTTGGATGTTCGAAAGATTTTCCTAACTTTGTAGGAACAATAGAAACTTACTTAATATAGAAAAACATGGCAGAAACAGCAACAAAAGCAACAGTGACGGACAATGAGGATGTCTTGAAACCTTATGTTATCGGTCTGGATCTGGGAGGAACAAACTCCGTTTTTGGTATCGTGGATACCCGTGGGGTCATTAAGGCTACCACAGCTATCAAGACCCAGGTGTATAAGAACGTAGATGACTTTGTGAAGGCTTCTCTTGTCGCCCTGGAGCCGGTGATTGATTCCGTAGGTGGAATCAAGAAAATAAAGGCAATGGGAATCGGAGCTCCTAATGGCAATTTTTACAATGGCACGATTGAGTATGCTCCGAACTTAGAGTGGGCTCATACATGTATTGTGCCTCTGGCAGATATATTCTCCAAGGCTTTGGGTATCCCGGTGGCTCTGACCAATGATGCTAACGCAGCAGCATTGGGTGAGATGACTTACGGGGCAGCCCGTGGAATGAAAAATTTTATTGAGATCACGCTGGGTACAGGTGTGGGTTCTGGTATCGTCATCAACGGCCAGATGGTTTATGGCTGTGACGGGTTTGCCGGAGAGCTTGGCCATGTGACGATGGTTCATGGCAAGGATGGTCGTCTTTGCGGTTGTGGCCGTAGAGGTTGTCTGGAAGCATACTGTTCTGCCACGGGTGTAGCTCGTACAGCCCGTCAGTATTTGAAAGACAGTGATGAGGAGAGTTTGCTGCGTGGGAAGAACCCTGAGGAAATCACGTCTCTGGATGTCAGCCTTGCTGCTGCCAAGGGGGATAAGTTGGCTAAGCGTGTCTATGAGTTTACGGGGCGTATGCTGGGTGAAGCATGTGCTAACTTTACTGCTTTTTCCAGTCCTGAAGCATACATATTCTTCGGTGGTCTGACCAAAGCCGGTGATTTGCTGATGAAACCTTTGATAGAAAGTTATGATGAACATGTCCTTACGATATTCAAGGGGAAGGCGAAGTTCCTGATTAGTACGCTTGATGGTTCTTCCGCTGCTATCCTCGGTGCCAGTGCTGTAGGCTGGGAAGTGGATAATACTGCTGCGGGCAAGGCTGCGGAACCAGTGGCAGAACCCAAAGTCAGATAAGGGCTCTTCCTGATGGCTGCCTATGCTGCTTAAAGTGCACAGAGGACTCATGGGCTAGACAGGAGGAAAACGGATATAGTAAGCAGTGCCGGATCTTTCGGCACTGCTTTTTTACAGGCCTTTGATAGGCTTCGACGTATATTCTGATTCTTAAAAAGAGATGTATTTATTTGCATAATAAGTGATTAATACGTATCTTTGCAACTTGTTATGGATTTTCTTCAATTTAACATACTGAATGTCATTTTCAAGGGGATGCTGATTGGCATCATCGCTTCTGCACCAATGGGACCGGTAGGTATCTTGTGTGTACAGCGTACAATCAACAAGGGACGATGGTATGGAATGGCTACTGGCTTCGGAGCCTCTGTCAGTGATATTATCTATGCCTTGATTACGGGCCTGGGTATGAGTTTCGTCCTGAATTTCTTCAAGAATCCGTCTACGAAATTTTATTTTCAGGTGATCGGAGGTATCGTCCTGTTACTTTTTGGCATCTACTGTTATCGGAGTAAACCGATGGAAAATGCACATGTCACCCATAATAAGAGTAAAGGGACATTGCTTCATAATGCAGTCACTGCATTTCTGATTACTTTCGCTAATCCATTGATCGTTTTCCTCTTTATTGCCCTTTTCGCCCAGTTTGCTTTCATCATGCCTGGTCATCCTTTCCAAATGGTTGTCGGTTATTTAAGCATTATCTTTGGCGCTAACTTGTGGTGGTATGGACTGACGTGGATGGTGGATAAGATCCGTAATAAATTTGATGTTCAGGGTATCCGTATCATTAACCATATCATCGGGGGAATCGTTATTATCTGTTCTATTATCGCTCTTATCGGAACGATATTCAATTTGTCTTTTATCAACTTTTTCATGCATAAGTGAGGAAGTGATGGGCATTTCTGTTCAATTTCTTTAACTCTTTATTTTTTCTGTCGTGTTTATTGCCAAAAAACTTAGAAAAGAAAATATTGCGGAATATCTGCTCTATATGTGGCAGATAGAAGATACGATCAGGGCAATGGGGTGCTCCCTGGCTCAGATAAAAGAAAACTACATCTCCAAGTTTACTGGTTATACGGAAGAACAGCAGGAAGAGGAGGAGGACTGGTTCGGTGACTTGATCCGGATGATGAATGAAGAGGGTAAACGGGAGTATGGACATTTGAATATCAATCAGGTGGTCATGACGGATATGGTAGACCTGCATCATCATCTTCTTCAGTCGAACAAGTTTCCGTTTTATAACGCTGAATATTATAAGGTGTTGCCTTATATAGTAGAACTGCGAAGCAGAAATAAGCGTGGCTTGCTTAAAGAGGCCCAGGAATCGGGCCTGGATAACCCTCGTATGGTGATCAATGATTTAGAGAGGGAGAGTGAGATTGAGACTTGTTTTGATGCAATCTATGGTATAACTCTTCTGAAGATGCAGGGCAAGGAGATTACGCCTGAAACGAAAGCGGCTGTCAAAGAAATTTCAACTTTTGTGGGAATGCTCAGCGACTATTATATCAAGGACCGTGATGAAGGACTTGATTTTGGGGACCACGATTGATTTCATCTTTCTTCGCGAGATGAAGCAGGAGCGTGATCAATTCGATCTTCATAGAGTATATGGTAAAGGTGACTTTTAAATAGCAAATGCAATGAATATATTGGTTACGGGTGCTAACGGGCAACTTGGAAATGAGATCCAGCTTGTCGTAAAGAATAGTAAGGATAATTATATCTTTACAGATGTTTGTGATGGATACCGTAAGTTGGATATTACTAACAGGGAGGAAATCCGAAAAGTGGTCAAAGAAAATGATGTCAAATGCATCATCAACTGTGCTGCTTATACAAATGTGGACAAGGCTGAAGATCATTATGATCTCTGCGAACTATTGAATGCAACGGCACCGGAAAATCTGGCACTCGCCATGAAAGAGGTGGACGGACTGCTCGTCCATATCAGTACAGACTATGTCTTTGGAGGGGATCCGTATAATACGCCTTGCCGGGAAGATCAGAAAGGTACACCCTCTGGGGTATATGGGGAGACGAAACTGCATGCAGAGGAGAAAATCAAGGCTACGGGCGTGGACCATATCATCCTCCGTACAGCATGGTTGTATTCTGAGTATGGACATAATTTTGTCAAGACCATGCTGAAACTCACGGCTGAAAAACCTGCCTTGAAAGTAGTCTTTGACCAGTGCGGGACCCCTACGTACGCTGGCGATCTAGCCAGGATGATCTTTCATATCGTGGAGTCACGTGCTTATAAGGGACATACCGGCATTTATCATTTCTCTGATGAAGGAGTGACTTCCTGGTATGATTTTACAAAAATGATCGCCATCTTTTCCGGTCATACCTCTTGTAATATCCTTCCTTGTCATAGTGATGAGTTCCCTTCTCCTGTGAAGCGTCCGGCTTATTCGGTGCTGGATAAAACAAAGTTCAAGGAGACCTTCGGTGTAACGATCCCTTACTGGCTGGACAGTCTCCATCTCTGTATGGAAAACATGCATCAGATGTCCCGCGGATTGAATACTGTTGATTGCTGATTCTCTGATGGTTGCTGTCAGATACCTGAGGAATGGCGTGGAAGGGTGACTCGGCCTTGATGGGATTATCTGGAAATGAATGAATACGGAATTAAAAAAATGAACGAAATAGAAAGAAGACGGACTTTTGCCATTATCTCTCATCCGGATGCAGGAAAGACTACTCTAACGGAGAAGTTTCTGCTGTTCGGCGGGCAGATTCAGGTGGCTGGTGCTGTCAAGAATAACAAGATCAGAAAGACCGCTACGTCTGACTGGATGGATATTGAGAAACAACGTGGTATCTCTGTGTCTACCTCTGTCATGGAATTTGATTATCTCCCGCAAGAGATGTCGGGAGCTCCTTATAAGGTGAATATTCTGGATACCCCCGGTCATCAGGATTTTGCTGAGGATACTTACCGCACACTTACAGCTGTGGACTCTGCGATCATCGTCATTGATGCTGCAAGGGGTGTTCAGGCTCAGACTCGCAAGTTGATGGAGGTGTGCCGTATGCGCAATACGCCGGTCATTGTCTTTATCAATAAAATGGACCGTGAGGGCCGTGATCCTTTTGATCTGCTGGACGAACTTGAAAAGGAACTGAAAATTCATGTTGTTCCTCTAAGTTGGCCAATCGGTGAGGGAATGCACTTTCAAGGGGTGTATAATATCTTTGAGCAACAGTTAAATCTGTTTACTCCTGATAAGCAACGAGTGACTCAGAAAATATCCGTTGATATTAAATCGAAGGATCTGGAGAAGCATGTAGGAGAACGGGGAGCGGAACAGTTGCGTGGTGACCTGGAACTGGTTCAGGGGGTATATCCTCATTTTGATGAGAATCGTTATCGTAGTGCTGAGATGGCTCCGGTATTTTTCGGATCTGCTCTGAATAATTTCGGCGTGCAGGAATTGCTGGACTGTTTCGTCCAGATTGCTCCTTATCCTGGGGCAACAAAGGCGGAAGAACGCATCGTCCTTCCTACGGAACCGAAGTTCACGGGGTTTATCTTCAAGATCACGGCTAATATTGACCCTAATCATAGAAGTTGTATTGCTTTCTGTAAGATCTGTTCGGGTAAGTTTGTACGCAATACTCCTTACTGGCATGTCCGACTTGGCAAGACGGTCCGCTTTTCTTCTCCGGCGCAGTTTATGGCTCAGCGAAAGAGTACGGTGGATGAAGCTTGGCCGGGAGACATCGTGGGATTGCCGGATAATGGTATCTTCAAGATTGGGGATACGCTCACAGAAGGGGAGAATCTTCACTTTAAGGGACTGCCGAGTTTTTCTCCGCTTCTCTTCAAATATATTGAGAATGATGACCCGATGAAGAGTAAACAGTTCCACAAAGGGATAGAACAACTTATGGATGAGGGAGTAGCACAACTCTTTGTCAGTCAGTTTAATAACCGTCGGATTATTGGAACTGTCGGACAACTGCAATTTGAGGTCATCCAGTATCGTCTCCAGCATGAATACAATGCCAAATGTCGTTGGGAACCTATTCACTTGTACAAGGCTTGCTGGATAGAATCGGGCGATGCGGACGAACTGGATGATTTTAAGAAAAGGAAGTACCAATATATGGCCAAGGACCGTGAGGGACGTGATGTGTTTCTGGCAGACTCAAGTTATATGTTGAGTATGGCGGAACAGGATTTTAAACATGTCAAATTTCACTTTACGAGTGAGTTTTGAGGAGATTGCAGCATTTTATATTTTGAAGACAGCCGGGGAGAGGATACTGCGGAACATCTTGGGAAGGGATGGTGCAGAAATCCTCTTTCCGGCTTTTTGTCTTCAAAAGAAACAGCTTATTTCGCATTTATCTTAAAAGAGTAGGGGCAGATAGGGTGAATGTTATCTGGTGACGCTCATCTTTTATGTTAATAAATGCATTTTCTATGCATTTATTGGCCGATTTGTTTTGCTAGAATAAAAAAAAGTTTTATATTTGCATTTGTCGAATCTAATACGATAAAAACAATTTTGAATATGATTTGTAAAAATCGTGTTCTTTTTGTGCTATTATTCGCTTTTATAATAAAATCGGGCAAGGCACAAACTGAACTTACTCAAATTACTCAAATTACGTCGGCTTCTGATAGTGCGGAGCTTGTTGACGGGGGCTTATATTTCTTTTCGTCTTATGTAGTGATAGACGGAAAGAAATATGGGTATGCCGGATGCAATCTCTTACGGAGTTCTTATCGGCCCGAGGATCATATCATTAACTATATGGGAGGCCCGCCCTATTTCCAGGAGGCTTCCGAGGCTGTTCCGGGAGATGATCTGTTTCGTCTCTATAAGGACGGAACAGATAGTAATGGAGATTGCCAGTATTTGTTGTATGATGTCACCAATGGCTTCTATCTCTTCCAGGATGACTTGTTCCCGGCTTTATACAGGCACCGATCGGATGAAGGGGAGATTTCTTCCCGACATTTATGTCTTAAAGGCTCTAGGAAGGACTTCAAAATGGTAATGCAAAAAAAACGCACCTTAAGGTATCAGAACAATATGTGTTATTACAGTACTCCTGTGGACGCTTATTACAAGAGCAAGCCATATAGATTTAATACCGTTCAACTTTATCGGATTGACCGTCTGGACGGGTATCGTAATTTGATGGCTTCTGGCAGTGACCTGCAATCCATGATGGGTGATACGATCATTACAATTGGCCGTAAGTTTAAAGATTATCATTTTAATACACTTATGCTGCCTTGCAAGGTTGGTAATTATAAGGAAATATTCGGCTTGCATGTCCAGGCTTATCAACTGGCTACTGAGGGTCATGCAGGAATCATGTTTAAAAAGGTAGATGGTGATGACCTGGATGCTAATGTTCCTTATCTGGTTTACGGCAGATTTGCCCAGGCTCCCTATATTATTGCCCAGACTTCAGTGGATCTGCCGGTTGGCTATCAGGATGAGAGGATGGACTTTAACCGGGATGGTACGCATTTTATCGGCATTTACAAGGACCAGCGGCTTGAAGGACAAAATGCCTATATGCTCTCAAATGACCGACTCTATTGTTGCAGGAATACCGATTGCAGATTGAGGGCTTTCCGCTGGTATATGATGATAGAAGACAAGACGGAATGTAAATTATCAGTTGCAACAGAGAAGGGTATGAGGACGATTTCCTTGGATAGTACTGATCAGAATCAAGGGGACTCTATGCATCGTCTTAGAGGAAGCCGGATCCTACCTGGGAAACACAACCGTCGTTCACATGGTTTTTGTCTTGACAGAAGATGAAGCAATCTCATGGATCTTATATAATAAATAAAACTTATGGAATACACAAAACCTGTTATTAAAGTTATTAAATTACAATATGAATCTTTTTTGGCAGCCTCCTCTGGTGGCGTTAATATTGATGAAAACTCTGGGACGATAACGGGGCACCAGCATAGTTCCGTGTTAGTTTACCCAAAGATTAAGGAAACTCTATACATGAAGAAGGGAAGATCAGAGACTCCATGTAGTTGCGCTCTGAATCTCTTGAGTTTGGAGTTGAGTGATTC